>CAYGOW010000389.1:0-3943 GCA_964351425.1 uncultured Roseivirgaceae bacterium | reverse complement strand
TCACTGCTGGTGGTTACTTCAACCCCTTCGGTTCGATAATTGGCTTTAAATAGCTCCTTGGCTTCTTTGCGTTGTACTTTAAGAGCTGCCGGATCCTGAACCTCCATGGAGTTTAAATCTGGCTTGAATGTATCCTCCAGGGACTCAATGGCTATCCCGTAATTTGCAAGGCGACTTTGCCTGAAGGCAAAAATGGTTTGCATGGCCTTTATACGAAGAGTACGACGGTTGAGCATATGACGTGTATAAAATAAAGAACGTTTTTCCAGCGAATTGCAAAATTACAAAGAAAAAAGCCTATCTGGGTAATTTTACCCTACCTATATCCGCTATCCGCTTTTCAGCCAGACGGCGGGCGGCTTCGTGGGATGTAATTTTTGCCGAATCTGCTGTATGCAAAATGTCCAGTAACGTGTCATAAATTTTTTCTGCCATACCATACGCACGTTCCCGATTATAATTGCCCAGGTATTCTTCATAGACGTTGATAAGTCCGCCGGCATTAATCAAAAAATCAGGAGCATAAAGAATCTCACGTTCCTGAAGCCGTGCGCCATCAGTCGTCTCATCCTTCAGCTGATTGTTGGCTGCACCGGCAACAATGCTACATTTCAGACGGGGAATTGTCCGCTCATTCAAGGTTGCTCCAAGGGCACAGGGAGCATATATATCCATTTCAACGTCGTAGATTTCATCCATTCCCACAACAGTTGCTCCGGAGCGTTCAGCTACTTCCTTCAGTTTATCCTTATCAATGTCCGTGATGAACATCCTGGCGCCTTCTTTCTTAAGGTGATCCGTCAGATACATTCCTACCTGTCCGACTCCCTGCACGGCCACCGTTTTACCTTCCAGGCTATCAGACCCGAACGCTTTTTTCGCCGCGGCTTTCATACCGAGATAGGTGCCATAGGCTGTTACGGGCGAAGGATCTCCGCCGCCACCCCGGGACTCGGACAAACCCGTAACATGGCGGGTCTCCATACTGATATATTCCATATCACGCGTCTTCATGTTCACATCCTCCGCAGTCACATACTTTCCGTTAAGGCTTTCAACAAACTTTCCAAATCGCCGGAGAAAGGCCTCCGTCTTCATGGTTTTTGCATCTCCGATCAGCACTGCCTTGCCACCACCCAGGTTCAATCCGGAAATGGCTGCTTTGTAGGTCATTCCACCAGACAAACGCAAGACATCGGTCAATGCCTCCTGCTCCGTGGCATAGTTCCACATGCGCGTTCCTCCGAGTGCAGGTCCCAGTACAGTATTGTGAATTCCTATGATCGCTTTGAGGCCGGTTGCTTCATCATGACAGAACACCACTTGTTCATGGCCCATCGAGGAAACCCCTGCAAACACGCCATTTTCATTGCCTGATTCCAATTCGTCTATCTGCATCATTACTGATTTGTAATTTGTTTGTAGTTTTGAACCTTCTAGATGTGTAAAAAAGACGGCGCAAAAATAGATATTTTATTCTATTTAATGCGCAGAAACCGTTTGCAAATAACCAATTTGCATCATACACGTTTGAGATAAGGAACTTTGCCTGATACTGGTGCTGCATGAAAGACTTAAGCTATTTAAATAAATACCTCCTGAAATATAAGTGGCACCTCATATTGGGGCTTCTGTTCATTATTATTTCAAACTTTTTCCAGATTATTCCGGGGGTGATGGTCAGGTATGCGCTCGATCTCGCGGTTGATAATGTAGATGTTTATCGTGTCTTCGAAGGGTCCGGGCAGCAGGATCCTCTTTTTGGACAATTCGCCGGTAACTTGCTCATATTTGCTGTCCTCATACTGATCATGGCTTTGCTGCGGGGTGTATTTCTTTTTCTGGTCCGCCAAACCATCATTGTGATGTCACGGCATATTGAATATGATCTCAAAAATGAGATTTATGAGCATTACCAGTCCTTGCCACTTAGTTTTTACAGGCGCAACAATACAGGGGATCTGATGAACCGGATTTCCGAGGATGTGGGCAAGGTGCGTATGTACCTGGGACCGTCGATCATGTACGGGCTGACCATGATAACATTGTTTGCCATGCTGATCCCTTACATGTTTTCGATCAATGCGACGCTGACACTTTATGCGCTGATCCCGCTTCCCATTCTATCTGTCAGCATCTACTATGTCAATAATATCATCAACAAACGCTCGGAAGAAATACAAATCAGTCAGTCGGGACTTTCGACTTTTGTCCAGGAGGCTTTCTCCGGAATTCGCGTCATTAAATCCTTTACCCGGGAAAAGGATAGCGCTGAAAAATTCCTGCATGAAAGCAACGAGTATAAGGACCGCTCTCTAAAACTAACCCGTGTTCAGTCGCTCTTCTTCCCGTTAATCATGGGATTAATTGGTTTGAGTACTATTCTAACCGTGTACGCGGGCAGTGCACAGGTTATTCAGGGAACTTTATCCTTTGGAAACATCGCGGAGTTTATCATATATGTCAACCTGCTCACCTGGCCGGTTACTTCGCTTGGCTGGATCAGCAGCATCATTCAGCGGGCTGCGGCTTCTCAACGGCGAATCAATGAATTCATGCACGAGAAAAATACGATTCTCAGCCAGGACGAGTTAGAAAAAGAAATTGCCGGTAATATTGTATTTTCCCATGTAACTTTTACTTATCCTGACTCTGGCATAACTGCCTTGAGGGATATTTCCTTTGAAGTGTCACCGGGCCAATCCCTGGCCGTCATCGGTACGACCGGGTCAGGCAAAAGCACCATTGCAAGTCTTATTTCAAGGATGTACGATGTTACGGAAGGGAGCATATCCATTGACGGAGAAGACATCAAAGCCTATCGGGTTAGTCATCTGCGTAGCCAAATCGGCTATGTCCCCCAGGATGTGTTCCTTTTCAGCGACACTATCTACAATAATATTGGGTTTGGGGGCGATGATATTTCTGAGCAAAGGATTCTGGATGCCGCCAGGGAAGCTGATGTATACGACAATATCGTCGATTTTCCGGAAGGGTTTGGTACGCGGCTGGGCGAACGTGGTATCACGTTGAGTGGCGGACAAAAACAACGGGTGTCCATAGCACGTGCATTGGCCCGTGACCCAAAAATTCTGGTCCTGGATGATGCGTTGTCCGCTGTGGATACAAAAACAGAAAACATGATCCTTCAGAGCATGAGTAGAATTATGAAGGGCCGCACCACCATTATCATTTCACACCGTGTTTCCTCCGCCAAACTGGCCGATAAAATCATAGTCCTGGACGATGGGAAAATCATTGAAAAGGGAACCAATGAATCCTTACTGGCACAGAACGGCATTTACAAGGAACTTTACGACAAGCAAATGACTGCTGAGGAGAAGCTGGAGAATTAATCGATGCCTTTCACAGGAAAGAGAATTACTGTTTCCCGCCCTTTTGCATAAAACTCAATGCTTTCTTCGGCAATCTCAAGACCCGCTTTCCGGGCAAATTCCGACGCCTCTTGCCGGACTTCAAACGGAGAAGGCGTAACCAGTAAATTCATCGTTAACTCGACCCGAATATATTCACCTGCCGGCCATGACCTTTCTTCTCCGAAATCGCCAACGGATGAAGGCAATCCGATAAACTGTCGAATAGCGGCAGTCGTATCTGGTAACGGGTAGGTAACTATGACGAGTTCGGCAGCATTCTGATCTGCCAGGTCACGGTAACGATAAAACAATTCTTCCAGCTCCACCTGGGTAGGGCGACCAATAAACTCTACCCCTGTAATACGTATTTCAGGGTGTTCTGCGACCGTATAGGTGAGGGAAGAAAAGCCGCCTAACAGGGCATAAATAATCAAAGACAATACGACAATACCCATTGCCAGGAAAAGTTGTTTCCTTGTCATGGCCTTAACGGTTGAATGCGTACCGGATGCCTACAGCGCCAAATACACGGAAATGCAAGGGGCGGTCAACGATTTCCATCAACA
>CAYGOW010000388.1:0-3959 GCA_964351425.1 uncultured Roseivirgaceae bacterium | reverse complement strand
CGGAATCGGTTATAATCTGCTCTTTGTTCTGATTATCGCGGCCCTTGTCCTGGGTGTAGCATGGATCATGATCTACTACTACCGGCCTATTCTATCCTGGTGCCTGGCGAATAAAAAGTTATTTCTGAGTATTCCTGTACTCATAATTTTGCTGGGCGCATTTATCTGGATGGGATTCCCTGCGGTTTTTGCTCCTGTCGCCAGGGGTTTTGATTTGGTGGATATCAATATTCGGAAAACCAGTGTATGGTCAGGACTTACCCATACGTTTCCCGGAATCGGTGAAGAATTCATGCCCCGGCTGGATGAAGGATCCTTTTTGCTGATGCCTACCTCGATGCCTCATTCCGGAATGGAAGAAAATCTCGCGATTTTAAAGCAGCTTGATCAACGGGTTGCCTCGATTCCGGAAGTGAATGAAGTGGTGGGCAAAATGGGCCGGGTGGAAAGCGCGCTGGACCCCGCGCCAATTTCCATGTTTGAAAATATGATCAATTACCACCCTGAATATATGTCGGACCGGACTGGTCGCAAGTTGTATTTTAAGACAACGGATGATGGCCGCTACGTAACTACCTCCGGCGACTCGCTTTCCCGTACCGAAGTGCTGGCCCTGGGCTTGACGTCTGAAGCTCTGGTCACGGACCGACGGGGCGAACCATTGAGACAGTGGCGTGATGAGATTCAATCCAGTGATGATATCTGGGAAGAAATCGTGCAGGCCACCCGCCTTCCCGGAGTAACATCCGCCCCCAAATTACAGCCCATAGAAACCCGGCTGGTCATGTTGCAAACAGGCATGCGTGCCCCCATGGGGATCAAAGTATCAGGTCCAAGCCTTGAGGCTATCGAAGGGTTTGGTATGGCGCTGGAGAATATTTTGCAGACCGTTCCGTCGGTAAAGACCGAAGCCGTTTATGCCGACCGGGTCGTCGGAAAGCCTTATTTGGAAATTGCGATCAACCGCCAGGAAATTGCCCGGTACGGGCTTACTGTCGAGCGGGTCCAGCAATCCATTGAAGGGGCGATCGGAGGTGTTCCACTGTCCATGACCGTGGAAGGCCGGGAGCGCTATCCAATCCGGGTCCGGTATCCGCGTGAATTGCGGAGCAGTCCGGACCAGATTGGTGAAATTCTGATTATGACCCCTGACGGAACACAAATTCCCCTGGAACAATTGGCCGAAATCAAATTTTCACGTGGTCCCCAGGTTATTCGGAGTGAGGAAACATTCCTGACCAGTTATGTCCTATTTGACAAGCGGGATGGATTTGCCGAAGTAAACGTCGTGGAAGATGCCCAACGGGCGATTCAACAGGCCATTGATGACGAGACACTTGTCGTCCCGGCCGGGGTAAGCTATCGTTTCTCCGGAAGTTTTGAGAACCAGGTGCGGGCTGAAAAGCGGTTGTCGCTGATTATTCCGCTGGTACTGGCTGTGATATTCCTGATCCTCTACTTCCAGTTCAGAAGTACCCGGACAAGCCTGATGGTTTTCTCCGGAATTGCCGTAGCCTTTGGCGGAGGATTTTTAATGCTTTGGCTGTATGGTCAGCCGTGGTTCGGCAACTTCTCGATTTTCGGGAATAACCTCCGGGAATTGTTCCAGATGGGTACGATCAACCTGAGCGTAGCCGTTTGGGTGGGATTTATTGCCTTATTCGGAATTGCCACGGATGATGGTGTCCTGATGGCTACCTACCTTGACCAGAGTTTCAAAAAACGCAAGCCGGAAACGCTGAATGGCATCCGTAAAGCTGTTCTGGTGGCCGGACAACGGCGCGTGCGCCCGGCGATGATGACCACTGCCACTACGCTGATTGCCCTGATACCTATTCTGACATCAACCGGAAAAGGATCTGATATAATGGTCCCTATGGCTATCCCGATTTTTGGGGGTATGGCTATTGCGATCATGACCATTTTTGTTGTACCTGTGCTCTACGCCTGGCGCGAAGAGTCTACGTTAAAACCGACGAGTCATGAATAAGATTGCATTTACCATCCTATTGCTGGGAATCAGTTTGACCGGCTGGTCACAGGATTCGTTAAGCGCCTATCTTCAGGTTGCCCTGGAAAATAATCCTTCGGTTCGAAGAGCGTATGAAGGATTCTATGCGTCTGTCGCGCGGGGCGAACAGGCAGGGGTGCTTCCGGACCCCACCCTTGGGATCGGCTATTTTATCAGCCCGGTAGAAACCCGTGTGGGCCCTCAGCAGTTTCGGTTTTCGCTCACGCAAATGTTTCCCTGGTTCGGAACCCTCGGTGCCCGGGGACAACAACTGGACAAACAATCAGAAGCATCCTTCTGGCAATTTGCCCAGGAAGCAAGGCTGGTCACCCGAAAAGTGCGGGCCGCCTACTATGAGTTGTGGGTGACGAAGGAGATCATTGAGCTTGAAAAGGAAAACCTCGCTCTTGTACAATCCATTGAATCACTGGCTACCACACGATTCCGAAGCGGAGATGGCCGGTTAGCCGAAGTGCTTCTGGTACAACTCGACGAAAAGGAATTGCAAAATTCCATCGCGCGGACACAGGAGTTGCTTGCTACCAGGATGGAGCAATTCATTCTCCTGCTGAACACGGATATTGAAACACTCTACTTGCCGGACACAATTCAGGCTGCACTTCCGGTGTTGGGTCTGCAGGACAGCCTGACAGAGCATCCCCTGGTCAAAGCAAGCCTGGCACGGAGTGAAGCGGCAACTGCTTATGCAGAAGTTGCTCGAAAGCAGGGATATCCCAATCTGGGGGTGGGTCTGGACTACGTGGTTATAGGAAAGCGGGAAGGAATGTCTATCCCGGACAATGGCAAGAATGCCCTGATGCCCATGGTCACGATTGGATTACCCATTTGGCGCAAGAAATACTCCTCCATGAAGACGGAGGCAGAAGCGACCCAACGACAGTTCCTGGAAGCTGCCAGGTCAGAACAAAATCAGTTACTCTCTGCGAGAAAAGAAGCGGAATATACTATTCAAAGAGCCTTGCGAGATATGGAGCTCTACCAGGAACAAAGTGACCTGGCCTCGCGGATGCTGACGCTTACCGAATCAGATTTCGCCAACGATCGCGCGCAATTTGATGACATACTGGAATACCAGGAAAAGCTCCTGTACTATCAAAAACAAGCGCTCATGAGTTATGGAGAATTGTTAAAAGCGCTGACATACTATGATTATCTGACGGGAGAAAATCCGGCAGAAATAAATGAATTAAATACTTATGAAAACTAAAATTAATCCATGGATATTGATCCCGGTGGCCTTGTTGGTCGGATTGGCAGGTGGTGCCCTGCTTTTCTCCGGAGAAGAGGATAGCCCGCATGATCATGGGACGGAGGTTGCCGTATCAACGGAATGGACTTGTTCCATGCATCCGCAGATTCGACAGAACGAACCCGGTCAATGCCCGATTTGTGGCATGGACCTGATTCCGGTGGGTGAAGCATCAGATACGGCGGATGCCTATACCATCAAACTATCTGCTTCGGCCATTCGTCTTGGGAATGTGCAGACCATAAAAGCGGGTCTGACGGGATCGCCGGAGCAAACCATCACCCTGAACGGACGAATTGTGCCTGACGAGAACAGCATTCGTTCGCAAAGTACGCATGTAGCCGGAAGGATAGAACGACTATATGTAAACACCGCGGGCGAAAATGTTCGTCGTGGCCAACGGATTGCCTCCTTATACAGCCCCGAATTGATTGCCGCCCAGCAGGAATTGCTTCAGGCAGCGGACATGAGCGCCACCCAACCCCAGCTACTGACCGCGGCACGGGAAAAACTGTTATCGCTCAGACTAACGGAAGGACAAATCAATTCGATCATCTCATCCAAAAAGATCATTTCGACCATGGATATATTTGCGGAATGGGGCGGAACGGTCCTGGAGAAGCGCAAAAATGTAGGGGATCACGTAACCGAAGGATCGGTGATCTACGTAGTATCGGA
>CAYGOW010000387.1:0-3968 GCA_964351425.1 uncultured Roseivirgaceae bacterium | reverse complement strand
GTAATCCGCTATATCACTGGACCCACCTCGAATTGCAACGCTATTTCGACATTGATGTTCGCCTGGATGCTAATTCCGCGGAGGCCATCTATGAACAAACCAGTGAAACACTCAGGCAGTCGTCTTTCAAATGTCGCGGGCTGCTGGATAAAATGAACGTACAACTGGTCTGTACCACCGATGATCCGGTGGATTCCCTCGAGCACCATAAGGTCATGAAAGGCAATACGCCCGTTATGCTCCCAGCTTTTCGACCGGACAAAATTTTTAAAATCTCTGAATCTGAGTCCTTTTTAAATTACCTGCAAAAACTGGAAGTGTGTACAGACATGTCTATCCATTCATTGGATGATTTGCTGGAAGCACTTCGACTACGCATTGACTATTTTGATAAACACGGCTGCCGCCTTTCTGATCACGGCCTGGAGCAGATGTATCTTCCTGATCCGGAGTCTCATTCTTCCAGTGCAATCTTCCTGAAAGCACGGCAAGGAAAACCCATTTCAGCATCCGAGCAACACCACTTCACCATGACGGTTTTACGGGAGCTTTGCTTGCTTTATCACGAGAAAAATTGGGTGCAGCAATTTCACCTCGGAGCATTGCGCAACAACAGCAGCAGAATGCTGAAATCGCTGGGACCTGACACGGGCTTTGATTCCATCGGGGACTTCTCCCAGGCAAAACCCTTATCCGCTTTTCTTGACAACCTTGATTCTACCGACGAGCTGGCCAAAACCATTTTGTACAACCTGAACCCGGGAGACAACGAGGTAATGGCGACCATGGCCGGTAATTTCAATGACGGAAGCGTGCCGGGTAAGGTCCAGTTCGGCTCTGCCTGGTGGTTTCTGGATCAGAAAGATGGTATGGAAAAGCAGTTAACGACATTGTCAAATACGGGATTGTTATCCCGGTTTGTAGGCATGCTCACCGATTCAAGAAGTTTTCTATCCTATCCGCGGCATGAATATTTCCGGCGAATTCTCTGCAACCAGCTGGGGGCCCAGGTAGAATCGGGTTTACTGCCTGATGACATCCCATGGATCGGACGGATGATCCAAAACATTTGCTATTACAACGCAAAAGAATATTTTGCACTAAACTCACTTATTTAAATACCCTATTATGGTTCTCAGTCTGGGTGAACTCATTTTACGATTAAGTACAACGGACTTCCGTAAGCTCGAACAGGCACCATCCTTCGCTGCCCACTACGGCGGCTCCGAGGCGAATGTGCTCATTGGCCTGTCCCTGGTGGATGTGCCGGGCAGATTTCTGACCATGGTCCCTGATTCTCCTATAGGAACAGCCGCTGTTCGCCACCTGAACCAATTCACGATCGACACAACATTTATTCATCGCGGAGGGGAGCGTTTGGGGGTATACTACCTGGAGCACGGCTCATCGATCCGGCCAGGTAAAATTGTCTATGACCGCAAGCATGCATCGTTTAATAACTTGACCTCCGATCAAGTCGATTTGGACAATCTCTTTTCGGGCATCAACTGGGTTCACTGGTCGGGGATCACACCCGCCCTTTCTGAAAATGCCGCCCGGCTTTGCCTTCACCTGATTACTGAAGCCAGGAGACGTGGCCTGCCCGTCTCGTGTGATCTTCACTACCGGGCCAATCTCTGGCAATACGGGAAATCGCCGCGTGATATCATACCCGGTCTGCTTAAAAACACAACCCACCTGGTGGGCGATCCGAATGCGATCCGCCAGATGACAACAGCAAAGGATACGCAGGCGTCTGGCTTCTTGTCAGAAGATGAGCTTTTTGATTCGTTTGAAGCCATCCATAAAGAATTTCCACATCTCGAATGTATCGGGATGCTTTCCAGAAAAATACATAGTGCCTCAGATAATGAACTGACAGCACTTCTCTACCATGGCAGCAGGACCTTGTCAAAAACTTACCGGATTTCACCAATCACTGACCGGATCGGAGGGGGCGATGCCTTTATGACCGGAATAATCCATGGCTATATTTCAGGACTGCCGGAGAATGAAATTATTGACTGGGCGGCGGCATTAGCCGCGTATAAACATACGCTGCCTGGCGATCACCTGGAAGGATCGGTGGAAGACTTTAAGGCGTGTATGCGCGGGGAACACGGGAAATTAAAGCGATAGATATGATTGGAAACAAGGATATTACCGGGATGATGCATGCATTGGGCGTAGTGCCTGTTTTTTCTCATGAAGATACTCAGGTCGCCTGCGATGTGGTCCATGCCTGCTATGAAGGAGGAATGCGTATTTTTGAATTTACCAATCGGGGAAAGAATGCTTCGTCTGTTTTCGGGGCATTAGAGGCCTATTGTCGCAAAGAACTGCCGGAAATGATCCTGGGCGCCGGTTCCATCGTCAATGGCAATTCGGCAGATGACTTTATTGGTTTAGGGGCTGATTTCATCGTCTCCCCTTTAATCAGCGACTCGGTTATTGAAGTTTGCCGGACAAAGGAAATTCTTCATATCCCCGGGTGTGGAACGGTCACGGAAGTAGGCCGTGCGCAAAAAGCCGGGGCACAGGTGGTGAAGCTATTTCCGGCCGAAGTGCTTGGCCCCTCCTTCATCCGGGCCATCCGCGGGCCGATGCCCTGGAGCAACATCATGCCTACCGGGGGCGTAACGACCGAACGTGAAAATATCAAGGCCTGGTTTGATGCCGGAGCCTACTGCGTAGGGATGGGATCCGCATTATTCTCGAAGGACCTGATCCACCAGAAAGACATGCGCGGACTTATTCAACGTGTCAGTCAGGTACTGACAACGATTCAGGAGGTGCGCAATGATTAGGTTACTTCTGGTCCTGCTGGCTTGCTTCCTGATTACCTGCCAGTCCCAAAGTGATGTATCCGAATTGAAGCTCGGACATAGCCTTGATATAACGCACCCCGTCCACCTGGGCATTGTCGATTTTGCCAATCGGGTAAAACAAAAATCAGACGGAAAACTTACCATAAAGATCTATCCGAACGGACAATTAGGTGGCGAGCGGGAGTTGCTGGAATTGCTTCAGATCGGCAGCCTGGGGCTCACCAAAGTATCCGCTGCGGTAATGGAGAATTTTGCACCTAATTACAAAGTGCTGGGATTACCCTATCTATTCCGGGATGGGGATCATTTATTTGAGGTACTGGAGGGTCCTATTGGCAATCGCTTACTTCAGCAGGGTGAAAAATACCGCCTGAGAGGACTCTGCTTTTACGACGCAGGTGCCCGGAGTTTTTATACCAAAGACACGCCTGTTCGTACCCCCGATGATCTCGCCGGATTAAAACTCCGTGTGATGAAAAGCAACACGGCGGTGAATATGGTAAATGCATTGGGAGGATCCCCAACGCCTATCTCCTTTGGTGAATTGTACACCGCCCTGCAGCAGGGTGTGGTGGATGGCGCGGAGAATAATCCACCCAGTTTTTATTCAGCCCGTCATTACGAAGTTTGTAACTACTACTCTCTTGACGAACACACAGCTGTCCCCGACGTGCTGATCATAAGTACGGAGTGGTGGGACCGGATGAGTGAAGAAGAACGGGGTTGGGTACAGGATGCAGCAAGGGAATCAGTTGCCTATCAGCGCGAAGTGTGGGCGGCATCGGTCAAGGAGTCATTACAAAAAGTAGAAGAAGCCGGGGTAGAAATTATTTATCCGGATAAAGAAAAATTCAGTGAAATGGTAACGCCGATGTATGAATCTTTCCGGGACCAGCCGGAAATCTATTCACTCATTCAGGAAATAAAACGTACCGGAAAATGAGACAAAAAATCGATTATATTCTTTCACGCCTTCTTATCCTGTTGATGGGTGTGATGGTACTGAATGTATTATGGCAGGTAGCTTCACGCTACCTGTTGAATAGTCCGAGTAGCTTTACCGACGAACTTGCCGGTTTTCTTATGATCTGGGTGGGGTTGCTGGGAGCTGCTTATGCGACAGGAAAAGGATTGCACCTC
>CAYGOW010000386.1:0-3971 GCA_964351425.1 uncultured Roseivirgaceae bacterium | reverse complement strand
TACATTCTGGCCGGCAGTCACTGTCCGGATATCTGCTTCATTCACATAGGTTCGAGAAATCATTCGACTTAGATCAGGAAGGGTGGCAACCACTGGATTCCATGGTTCAATCGTTGACCCAACTCCTTTCTTTTGACCATTCCTTGTACGCTGGTAAATCACCATGCCGGGCTCCGGCGCGTAAATGGTGAAGGATTCGACCATGGAAATTAATTGTTGCATTTCGCTTCGATCCTCTGCCAGGTCAGCCTGGGCTTCCTGCATACGAGCAACCGCTTTCTGCTCTTTCAACTCATAATTCTGTAAAGCTTGTTCATATGCCCTGCGTGCTTTATCCACATTAATTTCAGCTTGTTTGATAGTCGCCGGAGGTTCGTATTGAGACTGGCTCAAAATAATCTCCTTTTCTTCAACCCCGAATTTCAAGTTGATTAATTCGTCCCGTGCCTGGCGCAATTCCAATGCCGTATCGAGTCGTGTCTGCGTATATTGCGACATACTCTGCTGTACCTCAATCTCCCGTTCTTTTACTTTGGTGATGAGTTCCGACTGATCCAGCTGGGCTATGTAGTCCCCTTTGTTAACCGTAGTTCCTTCGTCAACGATATCTTTGATCTCTACCTGGAAAATACGCGCTGTACGCAATCCTGTAGGCCCCATGATTTCTACTGAATTTCGCGCTTCAAGTTCACCACTGGTTGTAACATCCACAACAAATTCTCCGCGCTGGGCTTTTACCAAAATGTCAGTGTTCTCAGTATCCCCATCGCTCGAAGCATAAATCAATACGGCAATGAGTACTAAACCTAATCCACCTAATAGCCAATATCTTTTTTTCATAGTTTCAACGATTTATACAAAGTTACCCGATTAAAAGAGAGGAAGCATTACCATAGAAATAAGTCCCTTTCCGAATGTGTAATTATCGAAGGGTAATTATTTCATATACTCTCCTATCTTTGCAAACGAATGAAATCACTCATTAGTTTAGCACTTCGTAAAATACCGCGTCCGGTACTTCAGCGTATAAGTAAACCAATACTTAAGGTTGCAGGCCTGTATTTGCGGGGAAATGAAGTGACGTGTCCGATCATCAATAAAAGTTATCGCCGATTTTTACCGTATGGTCGTCTCAAGTCACGTTCGAATGCACTATGTCCGGAATCATTATCTCTCGAGCGTCACCGATTACTTTGGTTATATCTTCAGGACAGGACTAATTTTTTCACTGAACGCCTTCATTTTCTGCATATCGCACCCGAACAGTGTTTTATGAAGAAATTCGAGCAACAGCACGGGGAGGGATATATTACGGCTGATTTAGTCTCGCCCCTGGCCAAGGTTAAAATGGATGTCCATGACATTCCTTTTGAGGACAATACATTTGATGCAGCCATGTGTAATCACGTTATGGAACACGTGGATGATGACATCAAAGCAATGCGTGAAATTCGTCGTGTACTTAAGCCGGGTGGCTGGGCCAGTCTCCAGGTTCCGTTTTTTAGTCCTGTTCCCGAGCATACATTCGAGGATCCTGCCATAAAATCAGCTGCTGACCGGGAAAAAAATTATGGCCAGGACGATCATGTGCGTTTGTACGGCAAAGATTATCCCGATCGATTAAGGAAAGCAGGCTTTGAGGTATTGGAGGACGATTATGTCAAAACGCTTTCTAAGGAGACCATAAAGCGATTTGCCCTCCCCGGCAACGAAATCATTTATTTTTGTCGTAAGTCGAATAACGAAGACCTTCAGTGATAAAACCTACTCCATAGGCAAACAATTGCGTAAAGGAGGTGGTTATGGCCAGAATAGCAACTAAAAATTCTCCGGTCTTCCGCCAGGCATCAATAAAAATGGTCAGGAAAAATAATCCCAGCAGTGTCAATCCTGCATAGAATACTGTGGTATTAATAAATAGCATTGCCAGCAGGACGAAGCATCCAATGGTAAATAATGCCGGCAATCGGTGCACCCATTTGATCCGCTCAGGAAAAAAACGGCCTACATTAATCCGGGCCCGTCCAAAGAAATGTAATTGGCGATAAAATTGTGAAAGGCTGGTCCTTCGCTTGTGATAGACAAAAGCCTCCTCGATCAAGCCTGTCGTAAAACCATGGGCACGAATCCGGATGCTAAACTCGATATCCTCTCCCATCCGCGTAATTTTGTACCCCCCGGTTTTTTCAAAGACTTCTTTCCGAATCCCCATGTTAAAGCTCCTTGGCTCGAATTTATCCCCTTGATTCTTATTACCCCGAATACCTCCTGTAGTAAAAAGAGATGTCATGGAATAGCTGATAGCCTTCTGCATGAGCGTGAAATTTTCATGCGCACGATCGGGTCCTCCGTAGGCATCTAACGGGTATTTTTGAAGAGATGCATCCACTTTGGCAAAATAGTCGGCCGGAATAAGGCAATCCGAATCAAACACTACAAAATAATCTCCTTTGGCCCGTTCAAAGCCAAAATTCCGACTGAACCCCTGCCCGGTATTTGGTTTGTAGTAATAGGTCAGCGTTAAATCCGAGGCATATTTCTCCGTAATGTAGTCGGCCCGCTGTTGAGAACCGTCATCAATGATAAGGACATCAAAATTCGTATACGTTTGCTGGCACAGACTCGCGAGTAATTCATCAAGTTCCTGGGGTCTGTTGTAAACCGGGATAATGACAGAATAAGAATACATCAGTCAAGTCCGATCCTGTTTTTGACAAGATATTCTTTATTGGATTGCGAACGCATCGCCATCATTTCGGCAAGAAACCCGGTTAGGAATAATTGTACACCTACCACCAAAGCAACAAGCGCCAGGAAAAATAAGGGCTGGTCCGTGACATCGCGTGCCGGTAGGTGATGATAAATATTGTAGACTTTCACACCAATGATCCACAAGGTAATTATCAGACCTGCCAGAAATGATAGAGTGCCCAGAGTACCGAAGAAGTGCATGGGCTTTTGTCGGAATTTGGATACAAATGTGACGGAAAGCAGGTCCAGAAAACCTGTCATAAACCGTTTCATGCCAAATTTCGTTGTGCCGTATTTTCTGGGATAGTGTTCTACCACCTTTTCCCCGATACGATTATATCCGTTCCATTTGGCGATTACCGGAATATAGCGGTGCATTTCGCCGTAGACCTGAATATTGTGAACCAGGTCATTCCGATACGCCTTTAGCCCGCAGTTAAAGTCATGCAACCGGATCCCTGAGATTTGCCGGGTTACGGCATTAAATAATTTGGAGGGCACTGTTTTCCCCAAGGGGTCATGTCGAACTTTCTTCCAGCCACTGACCATATCATACCCTTCTTCCGATATGAGACGATATAATTCAGGAATCTCGTCGGGAGAATCCTGTAAGTCGGCGTCCATTGTAATTACCACTTTTCCCCTGGCAGACTTGAATCCGGTATTTAACGCCGCCGATTTACCAAAATTCCGGTTAAACCTGATCCCTTTGATGGAGAGGTTGTTGGCATGCAGGGATTCAATTACTTCCCAGCTCTTATCCGTACTTCCATCGTCCACCAAAATGATTTCATATGAAAAGCCGTGTGATTCCATCACACGGCCAATCCAGGAACACAGTTCCTCTAATGATTCTTCCTCGTTAAGTAAAGGGACTACAATTGATAAATCGGTCATTAAACGTGTTAAATGGCTTCTTCCGGATTATTTTTCTTGACAATAGCACCTGTAATCAATGCGATTACGGCATATATGATCAATCCAATGCCAAAATTAGTAAATAACCCAACAGCTGTAAACCCTTTTTCGGTTCTTTCTCGTGCATCTTCAATAGCTTGATCGATGGCATCCTCTGGGGCACCAAAGCTACGGGCCATCGATTCAGCATTTTCTACCGATACATCCACCAAATACGCGGGAAGTTCCGGGTCAATGACATTATACAAAAGCAAATTAAAAAGGGTTCCAATTAATCCGGCAATAGCCAACGTGAAAAACCC
>CAYGOW010000385.1:0-3991 GCA_964351425.1 uncultured Roseivirgaceae bacterium | reverse complement strand
GTCCTGGACACAAGTAGAAACCGGATCTGCCATTACCTGGAAATATCCTTCCTGTATACTTAAAGGAGATCATTCAGTTGGAGAATTTTATTCGGTTGCTGTAACCAACAACATGCAGCAAGCGGATACCGGAACCAAAATGATCCATATTGGTAAGAATACCCGATCACGTATCGTGTCTAAAGGGGTATCTGCAGGTAAATCACAAAATAGTTACCGCGGACAGGTGAAAGTGATGAAACGCGCTGAAAACGCCCGGAATTTCTCGCAATGTGATTCATTGCTGATGGGCAATAACTGTGGTGCCCACACTTTCCCCTATATCGACATTGAAAACAAGAGTGCACACGTAGAACATGAAGCTACTACTTCCAAGATCGGAGAAGATCAGATTTTCTACTGTACGCAAAGAGGTATTGATGAGGAAAGTGCTGTTGCCCTTATCGTAAATGGGTACTGCAAGGAAGTACTGAATCAGCTTCCCATGGAATTTGCGGTGGAAGCTCAAAAACTGCTGGCCCTGACACTTGAAGGATCGGTAGGATAAAAAAATCTATTATAATTCATTAAAAGAACGTATCGCATGCTTACGATTAAAGATCTACATGCTTCTATAGAAGATAAAAAGATTCTGAACGGAATCAATCTGGAAGTGAACGCTGGCGAAGTACACGCAATCATGGGACCGAATGGCTCAGGAAAAAGTACACTCGCCTCTGTGTTGGCCGGACGAGAAGATTATGAGGTAACGCAAGGTGAAATTCTGTTTAAAGACCAGGACCTGCTCGATCTTGCTCCTGAAGAGCGGGCAAGAGAGGGGATTTTCCTCGCGTTTCAGTACCCTGTGGAAATACCAGGAGTTAGCACCACAAATTTTCTGAAGACTGCCTTGAATCAGGTACGTGAATATCGCGGGCAAGAGCCCCTGGATGCGGTATCATTCCTGACACGAATGAAGGAGAAGATGAAGCTCGTGGAAATTGATCAGGCACTCTTAAGCCGTTCGCTGAATGAAGGATTCAGCGGTGGCGAGAAGAAGCGAAATGAAATTTTTCAGATGGCCATGCTTGAACCTACGCTGGCAATCCTTGATGAGACCGATTCGGGTCTTGATATCGATGCCCTGAGGATCGTGGCAAACGGAGTTAATAAACTCAGGTCGCCTGAAAACGCGACCATTGTGGTGACGCATTACCAGCGCTTACTGGATTACATTGTGCCTGATTATGTCCATGTATTATACAAAGGAAGAATCGTGAAATCAGGTACGAAAGATCTGGCCGTTGAACTTGAGGAAAAAGGGTACGACTGGATCAAGGAAGAAGTGGACGCACAACAAGCATAAAGCACATAGCACCTATGAGCAATATTCTGGAAACTCTCAAAGATAAATTTGACCAAGCCGAGCAAGCACTGAACGGATCTGTTCCGGAAGCGCTTCATGAAGTTCGTCAGAAAGCCATGCAGCAGGTTTTGGACAAAGGCCTGCCTGGAAAGAAAAGTGAGGCGTACAAATACACGGACGTTTCTAAAACATTCGGAAAATTTGAGGGCACCCCACTCCTGACGAATTCGGATGTCAACGATATTTCTTCCCCTTCACTGAAAAATGTCAATGAACTGGTTTTCATAAACGGGCATTATTCTCCGGCATTATCGACGATACTCTCCCCGGAAAGTGAATTGAAGGTTTTAACCTTGACGGAAGCATTGCAAGAGGACGAGAAATTATTTCACACCCACTATGGGCAAATAGCTGAAAAGGAGAATGATGCGTTTGTATCACTCAATACAGCGTTTGCAACGGGAGGCGTTTTTATTCATATCGCCAAGAACGCGCGGCCGATTCCTGTTCTCCTGCGCCATATTGTTGATACGACAGCCGGTCAAGGGATCAGTTACAGCAGGAACCTGGTGGTAGCCGAGCCTTTTAGTGAATCTATCGTGCTTGAGCAATTTGAGGGATTTGCTTCAAACGAATATTTTCTGAATTCACTCGCAGAGGTACATGTTGCTGTCAATGCGCACCTTCGCTGGCACAAACTGCAAAATGATTCAAATGCGAGCCAGATTGATCAGGTTTCGGTATATCAGGATAATGCCAGCCGGTTTGACTTAACAACGCTGACAACAGAAGGCAATGTAATCCGAAACAATGTGCGTATTGCAGTTGACGGAGAAGGATGTGAAACGCATTTATATGGACTTTACCTGGCCAACGGAAAATCCCACGTGGACAACCAGACCTCAGTAGACCATATTCAACCGAATTCGGAAAGTAACGAATTGTATAAAGGTATTCTTGACGACAGATCTCATGGTGTATTCAATGGGAAGGTATACGTTCGGAAAGAGGCTCAAAAAACCAATGCCTTCCAGTCCAATAAAAACATACTTCTGTCTGATAATGCCACGGTGAATACAAAACCACAACTGGAAATCTGGGCAGATGATGTTAAGTGTTCACATGGTTGTACGACCGGTCAGATAGATGAAGAAGCGCTTTTCTACCTTCGATCGCGTGGCTTGTCTGAAGCATCGGCCCGACGGTTAATGCTCAGGGCTTTTGCCATTGACACCATGCATGGGATTGAAAATGAAGAAATCAAGCAACTTTTTGAAGAAGAGATCACCAGAAAACTGGACAGCTGATGTCTTATCCCACCTCTCATACAGTTGAAAAGATCGATCACCAATCACTTCGCAAAGAATTTCCTATTCTTCATCAGGAAGTGAACGGGTATCCGCTTGCCTACTTTGACAATGCGGCTACTACCCAGAAACCACAACAGGTAATTGACGCGCTGTCGCGCTATTACCAGGAGTACAATGCCAATATTCATCGGGGCATTCATACACTCGCGGAAAAAGCAACGAAAGCATTTGAAGAGACGAGAGGGGCTATTCGTGATTTTATCCATGCTGCAGAGGTTAGTGAAATCATCTTTACAAAAGGGACCACAGAAAGTATTAACCTGGTAGCGGCAACTTATGGTCGAAAAAACATCGCCAAAGGTGATGAAATAATTCTTTCCGGACTGGAACATCACAGCAATATCGTGCCATGGCAAATGCTGGCAGAAGAAAAAGGAGCGATCATTAAAGTTATCGCTGTATTGGAAGACGGATCACTGGACATCGATGCCTATCAGAAATTGTTATCATCGAAAACAAAGATTGTCTCCGTTAACCATGCAAGCAACAGCCTTGGGACGATTAACCCGGTGAAAGAAATTATTCGGCTTGCGCACGATGCAGGTGCGGTGGTATTGATTGACGGGGCACAGGCCGGTGCCCACTTGCCGATTGATGTAGTTGATCTGGATTGCGATTTCTATGCCTCCTCTTCGCATAAGTTTTATGGTCCTACCGGAGCCGGATTCCTATACGGAAAACGTGAATTACTGGAGAATATGCCACCCTACCAGGGTGGAGGGGAAATGATCAAAAACGTAAGTTTCAACGGAACTACGTATAATGATATCCCTTATAAGTTTGAAGCCGGAACGCCCAACATAGCGGATATCGTGGCGATGAAAGAAGCCGTGGCATTTATCAACCGGTATGGTAAAGAGAATATGGCTGCCTACGAAAATGAATTACTTGCATATGCGGTAGAACGTACCCAGGACCTTGACGGCTTTCGGCCCATTGGTACGGCTAAAAACAAGGTGAGTATTCTCAGTTTTCTGATTGATGGCATTCATTCCTATGACATTGGTCAAATGCTGGACGCGCGAGGTGTAGCGGTCCGCACGGGACATCATTGTACCGAACCATTAATGGATCATTTTGGAATCGACGGAACAGTTCGGGCATCCTTTGCTGTTTATAACACAAAAGAAGAAATTGACCAGTTCGCAGACGGACTGGAACGCGTTATAAAATTCATGAAATAGATGGCTGAAGCGAGCAGCGACGTACAACAAAAAATTATTGAAGATTTTTCCATGCTCGATGGAGACCGGGAAATGACGAATTTCTATATCAT
>CAYGOW010000384.1:1609-4003 GCA_964351425.1 uncultured Roseivirgaceae bacterium | reverse complement strand
GGCTTTACCGACTATGTAGAGTTATTGGTGCCGTATCCAAGAGTAACAGATATGGATCATAAAGAGGGTTCTAGCAGTTTGAAAATGGTCAATAAGGGGGATCATAATATCGCTGCTGTCATTGAGGACCAACATTATATTCCGGTTATTTATCAGATAAAAGGGGAAGAAGAGATTCACATGGTTCAAATCATTTTTGCCCTGGTTGTCCTGCTAAGCCTGGCGGTGGCATTACTCATTTTATGGGTATTACGAAACCTGTTACTAAGTATTGCTCGGGGGAATTTCTTCATACGGGAAAATTATAAGCGGTTAATTATCCTGAGTATTCCTTCCTTTTTATTGCCACTACTTGACTTTGGCATGGATATCATGTCCATACGATTCTTCAGAAATAATTTCCAGGTGCTCAATGGAGGCTTTAATGCCGTTCCAATTCCGGATCTGACCACGGTTGTATTCGGAGTCATATTCCTGCTCATTGCTGGTATGGTATACGAAGGAAGTAAATTAAAAGAAGACCAGGACCTAACCATATAATATGACTATGAAAAATTTTGGATTTGTTTCAAGAATTAGCTTGTGGGTGGTTAACCTGATGTTCGTGGCTCTATTGCTTTATGCAGGATATTCTGTGGTTGAATTTTGGAATTTATTTGATCCGAAAGAACCGCCTTCCAATGCGGAATGGGTATCTATGGGTGGAGTGGGTCTTGGAGACTACGAACTTTTGAAAGTTACGAATAACAGGCTTAACCAAGACGGAGAACTGGTGCCTAAACTTGAGTATTATTTACGCGTTCCCTATCCCAAAATTCTGATTCCAGAAGTAAATTATCAAGCTAAAACAATTGCTGATATCCCAATGATGGCTATGGCGCGTAAGGATCTGCTAGATTCTACTGTTTATCAGATACAGAGTACTGCCGTTGTAAATCGTTTGGGTTGGATTTTTGCGTTAGGTATTGGTTTAGTATGCACGGTACTCTTGATAAGTCTGATCCTGTTACGTAAATTATTACTAGGCATAAATCAGAAGGATTTTTTTTCAAGCGCAAATTATCGATACCTGATCCTTTTGAGTATTCCACCTTTCCTTTATCCACTTGCGCAGTATATCCTTGGTAAAGCATCTATTAGTTTTTTTCAAGCTAATTTTAGAATAAACGGGCTTTCTTCAAGCGTAAGTCCTGACTATACCCCACTAATTATAGGAATGATCTTCCTGCTCATTGCTGGTATGGTATACGAGGGAAGCAAATTGAAAGAAGACCAGGACCTAACCATATAAGCTATGCCGATTATTGTAAATCTTGATGTCATGTTGGCAAAGCGTAAAATGCAGTCGAAGGACCTGGCGGAGAAAATAGGGATCACGGTGGCCAACCTGTCGGTTTTGAAAACCGGTAAAGCGCGTGCCATTCGTTTCAGTACCCTGGAGGCGATTTGTCGGGAACTGGAATGTCAGCCCGGGGATATCCTGGAGTTCAGTGAGGAGGAATAGCTATTGTGGTACTAATTCACCCCGCAGCAGTTTATTATATTGCTCGCAAGTCAGATAGCCTCTCGAGTCACTGTAAGGGCATTCCTGATAGGTGGTACCGAGTGCGCCACGTTTGATGATCACAGTACGCCCTTTACAGATGGGGCAAACAACTTTGCCGGACGGGCCGCAGTCGATGTCATAATCGGAAGAAAGGATTTCTTTAATGGCTTCTTTGTCCTCTGCACGCACAAGACGGAAGGCTTCCTTGGATTTATCAAGCAGCTCGATACATTCTTCGTAATATCTTCCCTGGGTCCCCTTTAATTCCACGTACTTGGTCAGCCAGTCGATACTTTGCTGGAATTTTCCCAGGTAATAGGAATTCTTTCCGAAGAAAAAGGTCAGGTCGGTAGGTACGACACGTGCTTTGGTAAGAACATCCCGGAAAATGGTATTGGCGGCTTCATAATCTCCGAGTTCCATTTGTTCTTTACCCTCATCGATCATGCGGGAAATCATGGTATTGCGGGCTGCCTCAACTTGCATTTGCTGTTCACGAATCTTTTCCTCCTGGGTAACCTGAGCGGTTGACAGGGAAGAAAGGCTCAGCAAAGCTCCAATCACCAATACGTACTTATACATAATCTTCTTTTTTAAGGTTCAGCCATTCGAGGGTCGAGTGACAGAAGATATTTTCCACATCTTCTTCCGGCAGGTTCATCTCTTCAATAAACTTGCCAATTGTCAGATCACCAAGTGGGAAGGGATAATCCGACCCCAGCGTAACCCGGCGGCTTCCCTGCATTTCCAGGACATATTCCAATACACGGGAATCATGTGTGATGCAATCTACCCAAAACTTGCCTAAATATTCACGGGGATTAACGGGATTATCGATGGCAACCAGA
>CAYGOW010000384.1:0-1599 GCA_964351425.1 uncultured Roseivirgaceae bacterium | reverse complement strand
GATCGGGTCGGCAATTAAATCCATGTTCAACGCGTCCTATTGTTGCCAGGAACGATCCGCCTGCATGGACAAAATTTACCCGGAGTTCCGGGAGTTGTTCGAAAATCCCTGAGAATATCATGGAGCAGATGGCGCGACTGGTTTCAGCCGGCATACCCACCAGCCATGGCAGCCAGTATTTTGTCATGTGCTTCATGCCCATCATATCCCATGGATGTACCATGACGGCCATACCCATTTCAGCACAGGCTTCGAAAAAAGGGAAAAAGCGCGGCTCACTCAGGTTCTCGTTGTTGATATTCGAACCGATTTGTACACCGGGTAATCCAAGGGATTTGCAGCGCTCCAGTTCCTGTATGGCCAGGTCGGTATCCTGCATGGGTACTGTACCGAGCCCAATGTAATTTTTAGGATATTGGCTGACCAGTTCGGCGATGTGATCATTCAGAAATCTGGACAATTCAAGGCAATCTTCCGCACGGGACCAATAGGAAAACATAACCGGAATCGTACACACCACTTGTACCTGGGTATGATGTTGGGCATATTCCTTCATTCTCACCTCAGGGTCCCAGCAATTCTCCTGGATTTCCCGGAAGAACTGGTTCCCCTTCATCATCTTGGCATATCCGGGACGGTCCTGCTGGAGATAAATGAAATCCCCATAACCAAATTTCTCCGTCCAGTTAGGCATTTCTGGTGGGATAATATGGGTATGCATGTCAATTTTCAGCATACGAAGTCGGATTGGGCCATTCTACAAATCTAGTTAAAGAAGGAGAATTATGCAGGATTATTTCTTTTTCGGAACGGGATCATACCCGTGTGTGCCCCAGGGATGGCAACGCGAAACGCGTTTTAGTCCAAGCCAGGTTCCTTTAAAAGGACCCCATTCCTGAATAGCCTGTATCATATAATTGGAGCAAGAAGGAGAGTGCCTGCAGTTGGATCCTAACAGCGGACTTATCGCATATTGATATATGCGGACCGGTAGAATGAAAATTTGCTTCAGTATATTCATGATGCACCTATGGTCTGGCAATGCCCTGCAAAGGTAACTGCTTTTCGAAGAAAGAGGTTCCTTAGTTGACGGAGAATGTAGGTCACCACAAGAACGCCTATAAGCTAATCATTGTAATCCCGTCCAGGGGTAGGGGAACGAATTAATCAATACTGTATTCCGTGCCTTCTTTTCCGTCTTTCAATGATATGCCAATCGCTTTCAGGTCATCCCTGATCTTGTCTGATAAGGTATAATTTTTCTGTCTTTTTGCTTCCTGACGCAGTTGAATAACCATGGACAACACCCCATCCAACAGGGAGTCGTCGGCTTCAATTTCCGGTTTCAGCCCCAGAACGTCTTCAATGACCCCGATGTAGTGTTTTTTTAATTCTTCGAATGTTACGGAGCTCAGTGAACCGGTTTTAACATTGCCCGCTTTGATGTTATTGAACAGCGTGGTTATTTCAAACAAAACTGCCAGGGCTTTGGCCGTATTGAAATCGTCACTCAGATTGGTGAACAAGTCATTGATAAGGCCTTTTACATTCTCTTCCAGCGCATCATCCATTGATCCTGGAGAATGCTCGGTTTCTTTT
>CAYGOW010000383.1:0-4041 GCA_964351425.1 uncultured Roseivirgaceae bacterium | reverse complement strand
CGGAAGCCAAGCGTCAGGCGGCCTTGAAAATGGGCGCCAACATTCTCTCCTATAGTTTCACCCAAAACGAACAGCGCACACAATGATGAACAGAAAGCAAGCCCTTAAGACCATGGCAGCCTCGGCAGCCGCACTTCCATTCTCGAAATCATTGTTTGGAGGTTCAGAAAAAAGCCCGGCAGCGAGTCGAATAAATCATTCGGTCTGTAAATGGTGTTTCCCTAATCATTCAGTTGCGGAACTCGCTGATTTTGCTGCACGCATTGGTATGGGCTCTGTTGAGTTACTGAGGGAGGAGGAGTGGCCGATTGTCATTGAGCGGGGGCTTACCTGTGCCATTGGGTATGCGTCCACTGTACCCCTCACCAAAGGGTTTAATGACCCCTCCCTGCATGAACAATTAAAGAAAGAGTATTCAGCGGCAATACCCAAAGCGGCCGATCACGGACTGACCCAGGTGATCAGTTTCTCCGGGAACCGAAACGGAATTTCAGATGAAGTCGGCATGGAGAATTGTGCCCGCGGACTCGAGCCCATAATTAAAGTGGCGGAACAGTATAATATTGTAGTGAGCATGGAATTGCTTAACAGCAAAATCAATCATCCGGATTATCAGGCAGACAGAACCGAATGGATGGTTGAACTAGTCGAAAAAGTCGGTTCTCCCAACTTCAAAATACTGTACGACATTTACCACATGCAGGTACAGGAAGGTGACATCATTGCCACAATCACGAAATACGCGGATTATATTGGACATTATCATACGGCCGGCGTGCCGGGGCGGCATGAATTGAACGAAGAGCAGGAATTGCAGTATCCGGCCATAATGAAAGCAATCGTCAATACGGGGTATACCGGCTTCGTGGGTCATGAATTTATCCCAACCGGAACCAACCCGTTAAAATCCCTCGAGCAGGCGGTCAAGGTTTGCAGTGTTTAATGACAAAGGGTTAATAAGCAATTGAAGTCATACTTTGCTTTCGACAGATATAAAAAAACCTTGGGATATCCCAAGGTTTTTATGCTGTTTGGCTTCCGATTAGGTGGCCCAGGTTTTACCCACTTGAGCAAGAGGTACACACCCATGATATTCTGTAGGAATGGCCTTGTATTGCAATACCTGGGTAGCGCCTACTTCAGAAATGAAGAACCCGGTAACTGTCAGTTCTTTCATATGCCAGAAAAAATCCAACGCTTGTTTCACCTTTTCGTCATTTTCTGCAGCGTCGAATCTTTGGGCCTTGGCGGCCGTATCAAGATTCTGCACCAGTTCAAGTTGCTTTGAGGCATCCAGATAGATGAATTCGTCTCCTGCCTGCTCCATACACCACTCCTGACAAGCGCGTAAACCGGACAGAAATTCTTGTTGCTGCTCCTCCTGGCCCACTACGAATACCATATCTTCAATGAACTTCGGCACCCCCGCTTCACGGGCACCCGGAGTTGCCGTTTTTGGGATTATGGTATCAGACATCAGACTGATGAATTTCGCCTGTGATTCATCAACAAATGCAGGAGTCCAGGCAATCTCAGGCTCAGCCTTACAACCCTGCATAATTCCTGCAATGGTAGACGCGGATAGTGCCGTGCCCATGACCATTGCTGTACGCCGTAAAGCCTCTCTGCGATTTATTGTATTTTTAGAATTCTCCATTACAAATTATTCTTTTTAAGTTCATTTACTGCATAATCAGCGGCTCTAGCCGTTAACGCCATGTAGGTCAGAGACGGGTTTTGACAAGCAGCGGATGTCATGGCCGCTCCGTCGGTAACGAACACATTCGGTACTTCATGCAATTGATTCCATTTATTTAACACCGAGGTTTTAGGGTCTCTTCCCATTCGGGCCGTTCCCATTTCATGAATTCCTAATCCCGGACCCCCCATGCTGTCATAAGGAGTGATGTCCTTGGCACCAGCTGCTTCAAGCATGTCAACAGCTGACTGCTTCATGTCTTTACGCATGGCCAGTTCATTCTCCTTAAACTCACAATCAATGATAAACGTGGGCAAACCATGTTTGTCCAGTTTGTCTTTATTAAGTGACACTTTATTTTCGTGGTAAGGAAGGCATTCTCCGAATCCGGTAAGTCCCATCCGCCATTCGCCCGGAGTCGTTATATCCTCTTTCAGCTGTTCACCGACACCGAGTTCGGCTACAGCTCGCTGCCAGCCTTCACGGCTTCCGCTTCCTTGATACCCAAATCCACGAATGTAGTCGGTACGTTGTTCGTTGATGTTTCTAAAGCGAGGAATGTAAATCCCATTTGGCCGACGTCCACTGTAATACTGATCCTCGAACCCGTCAAAACGACCTGAGGCTCCTACCCTGAAATGATGGTCCATCAGGTTATGGCCCAATTCGCCGGATGCATTTCCCATTCCTTCGGGGAATACATCACTCTTTGAATTAAGAAGAATCCATGTCGATCCCAGCGTGGACGCGTTCAAAAAGACAATATTAGCATAGAACTCCATGGTCTCTCCGGTTTCAGCATCCTGAACGCGTACACCCGTTGCCTTCTTCTTCTCTTTGTCATAGAGCACCTCCGTTACGATTGAGAACGGACGAAGGGTCATGTTCCCTGTGGCCTGCGCGGCAGGTAAGGTGGAGGATTGCGAACTAAAGTACGCGCCATAGGGGCATCCCCTTGTACAAAGATTTCTGTAATTACATTTATTCCTGCCATTATGGTTTTGCGTAAGATTCGCCGAACGGCCAATGGTCATGATACGGTCGTTGAAATTCTTAGCAATACTCTCTTTCATGTGCTTCTCCACACAATTCATTTCCATGGGTGGAAGAAATTTCCCGTCTGGCAATTGCGGAAGACCTTCGGCCTGACCGTTAACACCGATAAAGGATTCCACATGGTCATACCATGGGGCAAGATCTGCATACCGAATGGGCCAATCGACCGCGATCCCATCCTTGAGGTTGGCTTCAAAATCTATATCACTCAGCCGGTAACTCTGACGACCCCACATAAGTGAGCGTCCCCCGACATGATATCCCCGAATCCAGTCAAATCGTTTTATCTCAGTATATGGGTGTTCGGTATCCTTAATCCAGAAATGCTTCGTAGACTGCTTTACCGTATAGCCGGTCCTGTTTTGCACCAGGTAATCCTTGGCTTCTTCAGCGGTAAGACGGTCATTGTATGGCAACTCCCACGGGGCCTTGTTCATTGTCGGATAATCTTTCAAATGTTCGACCATCCTCCCCCGCTCGAGTACAAGAGTCTTTAATCCTTTCTCCGTAAGTTCTTTGGCAGCCCATCCTCCGCTAATTCCGGTTCCTACCACAATGGCATCATAGGTCTGCTGTTTCTTTGCTTTAATATTCAGATTCATACTTTTTCAATTAGGCCCAAAAAATACTCCAAAATATCAAAACCCGTCTTGCCTCTCGTGTAAAAGTATGGACAAGCAAAAAAAATATTATTTTAATTAACTTTTTAAAAAACTGATTATCAACGTTTTAAATTGATTCTAGCAGAAAATTATTTTCTTTAACTAAATAATTAGTTGTTCAACTAATATTTTAGTCATATCTTAGTGACATCGAAAGATTACGCCTATGAAAGAATTAACCAAAGCCGAAGAGCAAGTCATGCAGATACTGTGGGATCTTGAAAAAGGATTTGTCAAGGACATCATTTCAGAGATGCCCGAACCGAAGCCGGCCTATAACACCGTGTCAACGATCATCCGGATCCTTGAGCAAAAAGGGTTTGTCGGACATGAAGCCTTTGGCAAGACCTACCAGTATCATCCGCTGGTACCCAAGGAGGAGTATAGTAATTTCTATCTCAACAATTTCTTGTCCGGATATTTCAGCGGAAGTTTTGAGCGCCTTGTTTCCTTTTTCGCCAAAGAAAATGACCTGGATATTAAGGACGTGGATGCGCTGATGAAGCATGTAAAAAAAGATCTTAACGACGAATAGTATGAATAATTTTCTGATATATCTTTTCGAAGCTAATGTAGCCCTGCTCCTGTTCGGAGGTTTCTATTATTTCTTTCTGCGGAAAGACA
>CAYGOW010000382.1:0-4049 GCA_964351425.1 uncultured Roseivirgaceae bacterium | reverse complement strand
TTCAGATAAAACGGGATTTAAAATGAATACCGTCTCGTAGTTGTTCATAATTAGAATATTTTAATTTTCGGACTGCAAATTTAGTGAAAATAGTTTACTATCAAACGGTATAGAGTAAAATTAGTGAATGACAGAAAGACTTAGCATCATCATCCCCACGTATAATGAAGAGCGCTTCATTGGTCGGTTACTGGAGCGGTTGTATAATGGGCATGGACTCACGACCGTTCCGGAAATAATCATTGTAGACGGTGGGAGTACGGATGGAACGATAAACCTCATCCCTGAATGGGTAACGCTTGTACATTCTCCCGTGACCCGTCGATCTGTCCAGCTGAATATGGGTGCTCAAAAGGCTACAGGAAATATTCTGCATTTTGTGCATGCCGATTCAATCCCGCCGCGGGATTTTGGGAAAGCGATTAAAAAAGTCCTTCATGGGGAGGTTGTCGCCGGTTGTTTTACATCAGTTTTTGATTGGCCCCATCCTTTTCTCCGTTTTTGCAATTGGTTTTCAAGGTGGCCCTTTGACTGGTGCCGGGGGGGCGGACAGACTTTGTACGTGCGCCGCGAGTCATTTTTTTCATTGGGCGGTTTTAATGAAACCATGTATTTAATGGAAGAATACGACCTGATTCAACGTCTGAAGCAGATGGGCAAGTTTTCCATTATCAAGAAGAATGTGATAACTTCGGCACGGGATTACAGGGAACACGGCGCTTTTCGCTTACAATTGATCTATTCTCGCATCATGTGGCACTACTTGCGCGGGGCAAGCCAAAAGGAACTGGCCGCGATATTACACCAATTCATGCCTGGTGCGCAAAGTCGCCTGGCTGACAAGTCGCGAGATAGTAAATCCTGAGTCCGCCGTTAACGTATCCTATTTAAAAAAGGACCCAATGAAACAGATTGTATTTATATTTTCGCTTATTTTCTGTCTGGCAATAACCGGATGCCAGGCACAGGAACGCGTTACATCTCCGACGCCCCCGTCTCATGCAGCATGGGATGCCTTGCTGACCAAACATGTTAGAAAGGATGGAATGATCGATTACCGTGGATTTGTTGATGATAAAGGGGCGCTGGAGAATTATTTGAACACCCTGAGTTCACATGCCCCGGACCCTGCCCGTTGGTCAATAGAGCAGCAACTCGCGTATTGGATCAATGCCTATAATGCCTATACCATAAAACTTATTGTAGATAATTATCCGGTTGAGAGCATTCAGGACCTTCATCCGACCGTCCATATTCCGGGAGTAAGCACAGTATGGCACAAAAAATTCTTTTCAATCGGGGAAGTAAAAACTTCGTTGGACGAGATCGAACACAGTATTCTCCGCAAGGAGTTTGATGAACCAAGGATTCATTTTGCCATCAATTGTGCTTCATTTTCCTGTCCGCCGTTACGTGCGGAAGCCTACACTGCTGATAAACTGGAGGCTCAGCTCGACGACATGGCACGACGGTTTATCAATGATGGGCAAAGGAATAAGATCACGGCCGATAATCCCCAACTCTCAAAGATTTTCAGTTGGTTTACGGGTGACTTTACCCGGTCAGGAACGTTGATTGAGTTTGTTAATAAATATTCAGAAACGGTCATTAGGGCTGATGCGGATATTGATTACCTTCCGTATGACTGGTCATTAAATGATGTGCGTTGATTTTTAGATGCCTTTAATTGCCATTATCCTTTTGTAATGACCCCTTATCATGATCAAATTGTAAAAATGACAATATTGAAATATATTGATCATACATAAACCACCTTTTGACATGAAACAGCATTATAAAATTCTCGGAATTCTTTACCTGGTATATGGCGGACTCAATATACTTGTTGGTTTCGTCATTGGAGGTTTGTTGAAAATAGTGCAGAATATGCCGATGAACCCGGATGAAGCAACTGTACTGGGGATTGTATCCACAATTGTTCCGGTTGTCCTCATCGTCATTAGTCTCCCGAATATTATTGCGGGGATTGGGTTGTTGAACAATAAAAGATGGGCATTGATTATGGGTGTAATTCTTTCAATCTTCAATATCATGAATATGCCATTCGGTACAGGACTGAGTGTTTACAGTATTTATGTCCTGGTAAAGGAAGAAGATGAAAAGAACAGCCTGAAGCGGCGCCAGGGTTTTGCATAAAAAAAGGGGATGTCTCCATCCCCCCTTAATGACTATTCTCCCGCTTATTTAACCACAAACTCCTGACGACCCATTAGGTAATCATCGGTGTATACTTCAAGCAGATAGGATCCTTCGACGTACTCGGATCCCTTGTTGTATTCAAAGCTTAGCTGCTGTCGTGAATTGTCAAATAATATCTCCTTACTGGCAGTAAAGAACTCTTCTTTGTTGTTGAGCATAAAAGTACCCGAACCTCGCTCTACATCGAATATCACCTGACCGGCTGGATCAACAATCCGAATCATAACATCTTTCCCCTCAATAGGAGCTACGTTATTTTCTGCAATGTTGAAAACAACTTTAAGCCCTTCAATCTGACGTGCCCGAAACGGGGATTCACGTTCACGTCCTCGGTTGTTCACAGCAAAAACCTCTATGTTCTCAGCTTTCAGCCTACTGGCAATAGCCACTTTAGAATTGAGTTCTTCTGCTGTCTGGGCAATTGTGTTAATGGAATCCGATAGCTCGTTCTTTTCTGTCTTTAACGTGGTATTTTCAGTTAACAATTCATCGTTAAGCGATTGTAATTTCTTGATTTCCTCATCTTTTCGTTTAAGCAATTCTTCGTAGCCGGAAACTTTACCACGAAGGGTACGGATAGCGGCACGATTACGCGTTTGCTCGGAATCAAGTTCTGCCTGTATCTCATCACGGGCAGCAACAAGTTCACTGATATCACCCCCCAGGGAATCAATTTCAGCAATTTTCTCATTGAGCTCGTCTCTGATATTATTGAGGTCTTGAATGGTTGTTGCCAACTCTTCTTCAGTTTCGGCTCTTCTGTTTTCGGTATCTGTTAATTCCTGGTGATTCAGGTAAATGAATACACCTTGTATGATAATGATGATTCCAAAAATCACCAGCATCACAATATATTTCCGAGAATTTTTTGTTGGATCTTCGGTTGGTTTAGAAACATTCTCACTCATAATGTAGCTTCTTTACTTTTGAAATGTTCAATTTTACGAGGCTAAGATAAAACAATTCTTTTGTTAATACGATTTTTAAGGTCATGACAGAATTCACAGAATCGGAGAGTTACTGGTCAGCCCGATATGAGGCATCGAATACGCCATGGGATGCGGGCGCCATCACCACCCCGCTGAAAGATTACATAGATCAATTGGAAAACAAACAGCTGCGTATTCTTATCCCGGGTGCCGGAAATGCCTATGAAGCAGAATATATGCACCGGTCCGGTTTTACACGGGTTATGGTCGCTGATATCAGTCAACATCCGTTGAACGGGCTCAAACTCAGATGTCCGGATTTCCCGGAGGGTCATTTGTTGCATACGGATTTTTTTGACTTGGAAGGCCCCTTTGATCTTATCCTGGAACAGACTTTTTTTTGTGCATTACCTCCATTTCGTCGGATGGACTATGTGAATAAATGTCATCAATTGCTGGTGCCCGGAGGAAAATTGGCCGGGGTATTATTCGATGCACCGCTCAATCGTGACCATCCGCCATTTGGCGGTGACATGAAAGAATACCAGGATCTGTTTCTTTCAAAATTTACCCCTCGGGTCATGGAACGTTGTTACAATTCCATTCCTCCCCGCCAGGGAAGGGAAATATTCCTTTTGCTCGAGAAAAGGACTGTTTGACTGTGGAAAATCTGGCAAGGTCTGTCGAATTATTGTCACACTTTATTGATTGATACGACCTTTAACCCGTCAATAACCCCTTGGAATAGTTTATGTACTCCGTAAAGCACTATGAAGAACAAAGAAATAATTTCGAATTTAAATACACTTATTAACGCATTACAGGATAGTACGGAAGGCTATCGTCACATGAGTAAGCACTTGGGAAACGATGAATTAAAAACTATTATGAATCGTTTGT
>CAYGOW010000381.1:0-4054 GCA_964351425.1 uncultured Roseivirgaceae bacterium | reverse complement strand
ATCATCGTCCGGATCTGCCACTTCATCTGCATAAGGATCACCTACCTTAATGGTCCCATCCACCCAATATTGGAAAACATACTTTTGTCCGGCCGTTAATCCATCTACTTCCAGCCAGAATAAATCCGTTGCCGGATCTTGATTCATCAGGTAGTCATTGCGCAACTCCCAGTTATTGAAGTCCCCGACGACATAAACAAATTCTTTTAACGGTGCCTCTAAAACCAGTATGGCCGTATTGGCATCCACGTAATTAATCCCCTTTAAAGCGCCTGCAGGTAGTGGCGCCTCGTTCGTTGTTGGTATGACATTGATTTCAAAGGTTCGCTCCGTCTGATAGGATTCACCTCCAATTTGCGCCGTGACCTGAATCACTACAGAAGCACTTGCTAAAGGCGTGTATGCAAAGTTTATCGCCGTCCCGCCTGTCACACTAGCGACTTCCTGGAACCCTGAACCATCGTTAAGGAGCATGGACATGGAAGACACTTCGGATGAAGCTTCACCAACGAACGTAACGCTTTCATTGGAAGGAACGAACAGTTCATCTTCCACAGGTTCTGTGATCTGTACGAAGTTGCCTACATTCAGGTCAACAAAAATATCATTGTTACCAGCCACTGCCCCCCAGCTATAGGTGCCGGGTGTACCTTTTCCTTCAGCAGATCCATTAGCATTCCGGAATACCATGGATAAACGGAAGATGGTTTCTTCGGCCGGGACATTGTAGTATTCGCGAATGGTCGGTGAAAGGGTTATCTGCCATTTATCATCTTCTCCCTCTACTTTGGTCATTTGGCCCACGCCATCGTCCTGGCCCCAGTTTCCAACCACATACTGCCAGGTTTTCCCCTCGGGACCTTCGATGATTACCCCTGTGTGCATGTAGACTTTTTCTGCAGCTACCAGGGCGGATTGTCCGAGAGTTGCATCATATATAAGGGTAACCTCATCGCCATCGCCGGCATCCGAAGGCTGAATGGATACCAGTCCTTCCTGACCCATCACATTGAAAGACACGAGCAGAAGCACCCATGCCCATCTCCAAAATCGTCTCATACGCAGAAGAGGGATAATACATAAAGAGCCCTGACGGGCTCTTTATGTAAGGTAATAAATTGATTTAGTTAACTTCTTCGAAGTTGTAGGCACCTGTACAGGTGTTGATCGAGATGTTGTATTCCCCAGCGGTAACAGGAATATTTGGACCATCTTGTGTACCACTACCAGAAGGGAAATCGGTTGCTCCCCAGTTCGTCCCCCAGTCATTATCCTGACGGAATTTAGCTTCACCACCTGTAAGTGTCAGCGTGCCTGTCCATATAAACGGATTCGTTGCATCCTGAACCATATCAGTATCTTCAGACCATCCTCCGGGCGTCGCATCACCGATGATTCCGATTGACCCGGCTGGATCCGGACATTCCAGGACTTCTGTATAGAATTCCTGTGAGGATGAAAGATTTGCCTGGTCAGTTGCAATGAATTCAACCAGGTAAGTAGCCTTTTCAATGTCTCCGGTCTCGATACTTACATTAACAGTGGCTTCACGTCCCGATACTGCTTCCGAAAAACTCAAAATTTCAGTATTGGTGGCTGTATCCGTCATCGTGTAGGCATAACTGGCCAAAGGGCTTTTTGAAAGGTCTTCCGAAGCTCCGTCAGTCAGGTTTGCAGTAAATTGCAAAGGAGCACCGGACTCAACTACACTCGGTGTACCCGCCAACTCAATTAGAGGGGCCGAATCAATTAATGTAACATCCGCATTTCCATTGTCGCATGAAGACAAAATGAATGTCCCGAACGACAACAAAACAAGTAGAGTAAAAATATTCTTCATAAGGGTTTATTTAAGTTATAGAGCGTTTAACGCAGTTATACGCTTACCAATATTAATAACTGTTTTTCAACACTCATAACAATCTTGACATTATTTTAACATATCCATTATCGCAATCGTTTTCGATAACGTTTTTTTTATTTGCATTCGTTAGACTAACGAATTTTTAATTAAGAATAATTCCCGGAACGGGGATAATCTTGAAATAATTGATGCGTTGGGTAAGGGATGTTGGCGCGGTGTGAGAATGAGAATGAGAATGTTACACCGTAGCGTCAGGGCTTCGGCAATGCTTTGAGCTATGGTGACGGAGCATGGATGCTCCGCCGGACGGTAAGAGAAGGGTTGTCCGCCGTAGCCTCCAGGCTTCGGCAATGCTTTGAGCTATGGTGGCGGAGCGTGGATGCTACGCCGGACGGTAGGAGAAACGTTGTCCGCCGTAGCCTCCAGGCTGCGGCAACATTTTGAATTAGGATGGCGGAGCATGGATGCTCCGCCGGACGGTAGGGGAAGCATTGTCCTTGTCGCTCGGTAGACAGAACGAAGAAACGTTTTTCCTACAGCTAAAAGAATGATTGATTTTATGTAACTTGGAATAAAATTATTCTGCATTGAGAAGTAGTCAGGTAACGATCAAAGATATCGCCCGTGAACTGGGCATTTCACCTTCCACGGTTTCCCGTGCGCTCAAGGATCATCCGGATATTAGTCCTGAAACAAAAAAGGCAGTGACCAAACTGGCTGAGGAATTGAATTATCAGCCAAACAGCATCGCCCTTAGCCTGCGTCAGCGTAAAACCAATACCATAGGAGTAATCATTCCTGAAATTGTTCATTTCTTCTTCAGTACTGTCATCAGCGGCATTGAAGACATTGCCTATGGCGCCGGGTACAGTGTCATCATTTCTCAATCCAATGAATCCTATGATCGCGAGGTCCTGGATACCAAAGCGATGTTTAATAACCGGGTAGACGGAATACTCATGTCCATTTCGAAGGAAACCAAGGATTACAGCCATATTGAGTCGGTTCACAAGCGAGGCGTGCCTATCGTTTTCTTTGACCGGAAGTGCGATGCATTTGATTCCAGTACGGTCATGGTGGATGACTTCCAGGGAGGGTATCAGGCGACCGAGCACTTAATACAGCAAGGGTATAAAAAGATTCTCCATATCGCCGGTCCTTATAATCTCGACATTACCCGCCAGCGTAAAATGGGGCACAAAAAAGCCCTTGAGGATCACGGGCTCACTTATGAGCCGGGCTTGATCATCCAGGATGAAATTTCGACAGATGAAGAACACACAAAGCGCCTGACACTAGATTTTCTGAAAAATGCCGAATATATGCCCGATGCCATCTTCGCCAACAACGATATTACTGCGCTGGGAGCTATTATGGCCATCAAGGAACTGGGATTAAAAGTGCCTGACGACATTGGCGTTGTTGGATTCAGCAACTGGCAATTCACCTCAATGACAGAACCGACCATCAGCACGATTTCTCAGCCAGGATTTCAAATGGGCCAGGAAGCTGCCCGCTTATTGATTCGTGAAATAGAAGCCGATGACGACGTGGTCCTCGAACCTATCCACAAAACATTCCCTACCGAATTGATTGTAAGATCCTCTTCTGTCCGAAATAAGTAATTACAAGCCGCGAAGGGTGGACATGCCTCCGTCAAGACCCAGCGTTTGTCCGGACATCCAGGAAGAATCTTCCGATAACAGGAAGGTGGCTAGGGATGCAACATCCTGAGGTTCCCCTACCCTGTTTAATGGATGACGTTTCGCAGACATTTCACGGCGGTCTTCATTCTTCAGAATTTGTGAAGCCATCGGCGTATCGGTAATCGAGGGCGCGATAACATTGATTCGTACTTTGGGCGCCCATTCAGATGCGAGCGAACGCGCCATCCCTTCTACTGCTCCTTTAGCAGCGGCTGTAGATGAATGATACGGCATCCCTTGCTTGACAGCGACTGTGCTAAATAAGACCACTGAACCATTTCCTGATTTTTTCAATGGCTTTTCCATAAGTTTCAACACACGTACCGCACCGAGCACATTGATGGAGAAATCCTTAGTAAAATCATTATCTGAAAGCTGTTGAAAAGGCCTTAGGTTAATGGAGCCCGGACAATATACCAGGCCGTCCAGGGTTTCAAACCCATCCAGTGTGAATGAATCTTCCAATACATCTCCCTGGTGATAG
>CAYGOW010000380.1:510-4070 GCA_964351425.1 uncultured Roseivirgaceae bacterium | reverse complement strand
GCCTTTGTTGGCTCCTATTACATTCCATTAATGGACAATGCAGATGAACAAGCCAATTGGTTTCTAACTGTTGCTTTAATTCCTGCCATTTTAACCGGCGTTTATTTCTACTACAGAAGGAGCAGTAGAACAAACTGGTTATTATTAGGTGGCTTCATGTTTTTTCTCACTATGCTGCTAGATGCGTTGATCACGGTTCCACTATTCATTATACCTGCCGGGGGCGATCACATTAGTTTCTTTGGTGATCCTGGTTTTTGGTTCTTGGCAATAGAATATATGCTGATAGTAGCCGTAGCCAATTTGCTCCTTGGTAAAAATGAAATCAATGAAGATTTTTAAAGAATCGGGCCGACTCAATAGAAGAATAATTTTCTTAATGATCGGCCTGATTTTTTCCAGTTGTTCCGATCGAATAACGGAAAACTCGCTATTGATTTCGCTTAGTGAGCCATTTGCCAATAATGAAGCTGTAGTTTTTGGTGAAGGGAAAATTTCAACTAATGCCTTTGAATTTGCCATCACCTTTACGCCGGAAATGGACGAAGTATTTTGGACCAGAAGAGAACCAGACTCAAATAATGAAATTTTGACTATGAAACTGGTGGATGGTCATTGGACAGATCCTGAAACCGCATTTTTTAAGGCAAAATCGGGATGGGACTTTGAGCCACATATCAACCCACAGGGAAGTCGGCTTTATTTTGGAAGCACAAGACCATTGCCTGATTCCACCACGTCCAGTGGGCTGCACCAATGGTTTAGTACAAGAACTCAAACTGGATGGAGTGACCCTGTTCCATTAGAAGGTCCATTTATCGATAAGTCCGTAATTATGTACCTCACTTCTTCACAAAAGGGAAATCTTTTCTTCACCACAGGAGAAAAAGGCGATAAGCCTGAAGATTGGGTAATCTATCAGTCAATCAATCAAAATGGGAAATATCAAAGTATCAGCAGATTGGGGGAAGCCATCAACTTTGATGGTAAATATATAGCCCATTCCTATGTAGCACCGGATGAAAGCTACATCATATACGATGCAAAACGATCCTCCGGACAGGGTAGTAGTGACTTATATATCAGTTTTAATAGAAATGGTCAATGGTCCAAATCATTGAACCTGGGACCTAAAGTAAATACCCATCTAACTGAAATGTGCCCAAGTGTTTCTCCCGATCAAAAGTACTTGTTCTTCCACCGGGGTAATGAGAAACATGGCAACATTTATTGGATTAAGTTCCAACCACTTAAAGCAAAATTAGAACTGCAAAGTAAAAACAAGTCCAAAAAATGAGACCAGGATTATTAATCATAATACAATGGGTGTTTGTGTTCCATGCTATGGCCCAAATTGAATCGGGTCCCGATTCCATTGCCTCCAGAATAGACAATTACCTGAATGCCTGCGTGGAACATGGATACGCTGCTAGTGTACTTGTAGCAAAAAATGGGGAAATAATAGTATCAAAAGGGTATGGAATGGCAGATCGTAAGTTGAAAACTCCTGTAATACCCTCAACCGTTTTCAATATAGGTTCGGTGACCAAACAGTTTACAGCTGCTGGTATTCTAAAATTACAGGAGTCGAATCGACTAAGTGTTACGGATAAGATTCAGGAATATTTTCCAGAAATTCCGGATGACAAAAGGTTTATAACGGTTCACCAGTTACTTACCCACACCTCTGGCATATCACCAGGCACAGGTGGTTTCAGATACCGAGAGGCAAAAAAGGAAGATGTATTGAGCGAAATATTGCAAACACCTCTAATTAATGAACCTGGAAATCAATACGCCTACGCCAATGCTAATTACATTCTATTGGCAGCAATTATTGAGACGGTTGCAGAACAAGACTATGAGTCATTCATGAAAACCAACTTCTGGGATCCATTGCAAATGCACCATACCGGTTATAGAACCTTCACTACCAATACACAACAAATGGCGCATGGATACGTCTTTGACGAAACTGTTGGTGAATGGAAAGATTGGGGAACTACTCCTGACCACCTGCCCAAGAATGGCTACCATTGGTACAGTATAGGAAAAGGGGATATACAGTCAACCGTAGAAGATCTGTATAAATGGCACGTATCTCTGGAAGAGCACACCAGCCTTAGCGAAGAAATGAAAAGCGTAATGGAATCGGCACATGTACCAGAAAATGAGGAGGAAACTTCATATTACGGATACGGTTGGGCCATTTTCAATACGTCTCATAATAAAAAGATAATAGCCCACAATGGGAGTAATGGAGTATATTTTGCTGATTTCATAAGGTATGAAGATGATGAATTGGTGATAATCGTTTTATCAAATATTAGGTTAAATCATCAATCTGAAAATGTGGCGTGGGAAATCGCCGCAATGTTTAATGATCATAATTATGTGCCTCCGGTAATTCCTAAAAACACCAATGAATTAGTATTTGATTTTATGCGAAATTATCCGTCCAATAAGTCGAAGGAATTACCTCAATATTTAATAGATGCAACTGGCAATAACCTGAATGATCCCGCAATATTGAATCGAATAGGTTTAAAGCAAGTATCCCATATGCTCGATATTGCGTGGGGTATTGAGTTATTAAAACTGAATACAGAACTATTCCCTAATGATGGCAACTTATGGGATTCCTTAGGAGAAGCATACTACTTGATTAATGATAAGGATAATGCCCTTCTCAGTTTCAAAAAAGCTCTGGATTTAAAAACCGCTACTAATTGCCATTGGTGCCCGAACACTTCAAGTCGGTTATATGAACTCTCGAATAATTAGTGTTTCAATATCAATTAAAAGATGATAATAAGAAAAGCAACGAAAGATGATGTAAGGCATATCGTGGCTATGCTGGCTGACGACAAGTTAGGGAGCAGACGAGAGAACTATCAGTTACCATTGCCCAGCTCATATATAAATGCATTCCTGAACATTGATAGAGACCCTAACCAGGAACTCATAGTGGTTGAAAGTGAGCAGAGGACAATCGTCGGCACCATGCAACTTTCGTTTATCCCGTACCTTACATATCGGGGTGGTGTACGTGGACAAATAGAGGCCGTACGAATCCAAAGAAATCATAGGGGAACCGGTCTGGGTACAAAGATGTTTGAGTGGGCAATATCCAGGGCCAAAGAAAAAGGCGCTCATATGCTGCAACTTACCACTGATAAACAGCGACCAGATGCTTTACGCTTTTATGAAAAGATGGGATTCACAGCCAGTCATGAAGGCATGAAGATGAATCTTTGTTCTGAGTTCATGTCTAATAAATGAATTAGAAGAATTGGATGAAAACAAAAATAGCTATTCGGATTTTATTGTTTCTATCAGTAACTATCCTGGTATTTCACATAAGCATACTGTTTACGATTATACCAACAGAAATGATATGGGGAGGAAAGTTAGGCAGTGAAGCTGAAATGTATCTTTTTGAGAGCATGTCTATTTTAGTCACTCTTTACCTGATACTCATTTTACTTGTAAAAGATTCATTCATTCGACCAGTGATCTCCAGGAAAGTTGCAAATTTTTCTCTACGGGTTTTTCTGATT
>CAYGOW010000380.1:0-493 GCA_964351425.1 uncultured Roseivirgaceae bacterium | reverse complement strand
AATATCGTTGACACATGATAATGCAAGTGATCCTACTCATCTGATTTTCAAGGGAGGAGGTCACTTTCTTTCAAAAAGGTCTTTGATTTTATGAATTGTTACACTCTTGCCTGACAGTCGATGACTTAAGAAACATTTACCAACTTCGGATTTTTAAATTGACTAAAAACAAAAATGAGAATGCTCATTGTCATTCCCCCGATCAGGTCGAGGGCAGGCGATGTACATGGCTCAGAATGAGTAGGAGAAGCAGAATGAGTAAAAACAAAAATGAGAATGCTCATTATCATTCGCATTCTCATTCTGTTTTGTAGCCCGTAGGAGGACCGAGCGTTAAAAAAATGTCCGGTGGACATTTTTAGCGAAGGGGCCAGCTTGTCGCGCTGCCCCCGAAGGGCTACAACGCAAAAAAGGCTACCGTTTGGTAGCCTTTTCGTTGTAGCCCGTAGGGGAATCGAACCCCTGTTTCCAGGATGAAAACCTGGCGTCCTAA
>CAYGOW010000379.1:0-4077 GCA_964351425.1 uncultured Roseivirgaceae bacterium | reverse complement strand
TTCAATAGTGCTTTTCCGACAACAAAGTCATGCGTGTGGGTGGGCATCCATATTCGTGTTTACCGCATTAACCGAGAGAATCTCAGAGTGGAGATCGTTTAATGCGTTCAGTAATCCGAGTAAAGCAGACTGATCCGGCAGCCACCCGACCAACGATATGGTATCCTGCCCAATTTCCTGGCGAATCTGCATATCATCAATGTAATTTATGAGTAACGGGGAAATCTTACCCGCCAATCGGATCTGGTATACAGCATTTTTAGTATTCATTAAACTTACCGATCATCAGAACATTACTCTTTTTAACTACATACAAGGTAGGTACATGCCATGGCATTTCATCTAATACTTAAGTCGCAAAAAAGTCGGAATTTTACAGCTTGAACCTGGGTTGATTCATGAGCTACTTACTAATTGAATTTCAAGAAATCCTTAAACGGCTATAGCACTATAAGCCACTGAATTATATGGCTTAAGGGATTCTCCCAGGAATAGAACCTTCCAATGCTGTCTGATAATTGCCAGGGTAGCTTTTTTTTAAAAAAAACGTAGAGGAAAGATGCTCACGCCGGATTTGTAATTGTGCTCCAGGTGTTCCTTTAAATGTACCTTCATGGATACAGTTATCCGAAATTAATTGTTAAGCAGGCGCTTTGGGTATTAAGAAGACAGAAGTAATTAAAATTGTCAAGACTACGGATGACCTCTTCTACGGTATCATTTGGGCGGAAACAAGAACCAATCTGAATTTTAGCTGCGCGATAAGTAATTCCCTTTGAGGTTAAGTTGTACGGTTTCAAAATAGCGCTAATGATCCTGCAAAATTCTTATCATGGAGGTGCGATTGGACACGTCAAGTTTTTTATAAATATTGGTCAGGTGACTCTTAACGGTTACAGTAGAAATATTAAGTTGATCAGCAACTTCTTTATTATGCAGGCCTTTAGCAATGAGTTCAACAACTTCTTGTTCACGCATTGTTAGCATAGTATCTTTCATTGCAGAAACTAACGCTGACTTTTGCGTTGGTGAGTCTATACCAATTCTGGATAATAGATGGCTATGTGCATCAGAATTAAAAATTTCGTTGAATAAGTCCGGCATCACTCTGTATGCTTCCATAACTGGCCTGATCAAATCTTTTTTATCCGCCAGAATCAACGCTTCCTCTAAACATCTGGCGGTACGCTGTTTCTTTCCAAGACGCAAAAATGCCATCGCTTTAAGTAAAACGACGTCTATCCGTTGATAGTGATTATGAACACTTTCCAGCATGGTTTCCACTTCCTTGAGAACAGAAATCGCTTCCTCAACCTGAGTATGTGAACCATGACTTATCAGGATTCGTAGCTTCGTCAGTTCAGGTACATCGATCAAAAACAAATAGGAAGATGGATACTGCTTCACCCGATCGGTTTTAGCCCAGCTCAATTCTATTTTCCCTAGTCCGTTATGCCAGTTGACTCTTGCTTGTACTGAGTGGTAGTAATTTTGGAATTTTATGTCTTTCAGTTTTGCAGCCAATTCGCTCATTTGTTCAAGAAATGAAGCAGTTGCCTTTTCGTCATTTTTTAATGAGTTGATGAGAACTAACCCTGCCAGTGCATCAAAATAAGCCCTGTAATTAAACACACCCTCAAACGCCAGGGCTTCTTTTAAGGCTTGTATAGCTTCATAATTATCGTAAAATTGAAATGCAACATTCCCCTGAAAATACAAACCCCATCCTTTTGCATGTATCAAATCAGAATCCTGAACAAAAAACAGCATCTTCCTGGAGTCATTATATGCGGATTCAAAATTTCCAGCATGTAAGTGAACAAGCACTTTGCCATGTATGGCGCGTAAATGCATTATTGATAAAGGATCAAATTTTTCCTCAATCTCATCAAGGGACTGTAACGCCAGCGAGGTCAGGCCAATCATCTGTCTGCTACTGGCCAAAATCAATTCCCTGCGTCCACCAAACATGTAACTTTCATCATGGCGCAACGTTTTAGATCGCTCGAGCGATTCAACTGCTTTTTTTGGGTCAGGTTTAACATACGTTAAAAAATACCCTAAATGGTACAGATATTGAGAAATGTTCTCGTCACTTGAATTCTCAATGCCAACAGACTTTAGTGTTTCCAGGATGGACGAAAAATCCTCGAGGCTCCAGGTCTCTTCACAAATCAGTAATTCCGTCAGCAACATATCAACATTGGCTTTGCGAATATGCCGGGGAATCTTATCAAGCCAGCGTTGTACAATCCACCAATGGCCCTGATCCAATTTGCTGGCCCTATGTTTTGTGATCTGCTCGCACGCTAATTCATAGTTTTTTGCTTTGATCGCATAATGGATGGCTTCTTCAACAAGTTTCTTGTCTAAAAACCACTCACTTATTTTAATATAAAGCGGGTTGATTATAGTCGGTTCATTTCTTTCCAGTTGCTTCTTTAATATGTCACCAATTAGGTGGTGGAATCGATACCAGGTTCCGTCATCGCTTGTCGGAACTATAAAAAAATTTAATTCCTTCAATTTAGTCAGGAAAAGAGATGCGCTCCCTGATTCTTTAAAGGCATGTGAAAATAAAGATTCGAGTAGCTCCTCACTGTATTGATCGCAAAGCGAAGAGAGTTGCAATTGCTTAAAAAACACCGGATCTAATTTATCACTAATGTGACCCATCAGGCTATCCAAATTGGTCGACAGCGTGAAGGATTTTTCCTCGTGTTCTTCCAGCCTTGGAAAGGATCCGGCCGCTAGTATGATCCGAATTGCCAAAATCCATCCTTCCGTTCGTAAAGTCAGTTCACTAAGTTCGTCTTCAGAAAAGGATTCGATCCGCTCCTTTATTAAAAAATTTCGAATATCATTTTGGTCAAACTTCAGGTCTTGGGCTCTGAGATCAAGCATTTTATGATAGAGCCGTAAACCACGCAAACGAAGAGGCGGATCCCTGCGCGTAATGATCACTAAACAAAAGTTCTCGATGTCTTCATTGATGATTGCATCCGTCAATGTCTGGATTTCCTGATTTCTGATCAGGTGATAGTCATCCATAATCAGCCGAATGGGTTTAGTTAACCCATTAAGCTCATTCACTACTCTGTCAATTACAGCCTCCCATGAAAGTAAATAGTTCTCCCGCTCCCAGTTTTTAAACCCATTTAATTCGGCGCCACCAACACTACTTAGCGAATGAGTGAAGTAGGACAAAAAAGTCGATGGATCATTCATGCTTTCATCGAGTGAGAGCCATGCGTAATCATCCTCCTGCTCCAGCCACTGACTAATTAATACACTCTTACCATAGCCAGCCGGTGCAGAGACTAATATTAGCGGTAAATGACTGCTTTTTTTCAATCGTTCAATCAGATGCTGTCGCTGAAGGAGATCGGAAGAGAGTCTGGGTCGATTTAGTTTTGTTTGAAGCATTGGGCATTAAATAACAATGAATTTAGCAAAAGATTAATAAATTCATTTGCCTACTGTCCCTGTTTTGAAGAATCATTACCTTTTAATAGACAGGATAAATTTAATAAAACTAATACTTTATGAGAATCGTTTTGATTTTTTTGAAGTCTGCAATTATGGGATACGCTTCATACTGATTCGATACTTTTAGGATGTCAAATAAGAAGGAACAAACATAGCGACCAAGTTACTTTTCTAATGACGATCTTTGCCCTTCCCAAAAACTTGGATAACTTCTCAATTTTCATTTTTCTTACATAATTGTCCATATGCATTGAATTTCACACCATGAGAACACCCATGATCACCCCGGAAGGGATGCAAAAGCTGAAGGATGAATTAAACCACCTCTGGAAAGTAGAGCGCGTTGAAACGACGAAAAAGGTTTCCTGGGCCGCCAGTCTGGGTGACCGTTCGGAAAATGCTGATTACCACTACAATAAAAAACGCCTCCGTGAAATTGACAGGCGCATTCTGTATCTGCGTAAATGTATCGATGATTTCAAGGTGGTAGCGTATCATCCTCACCAGGAAGGCAAGGTCATGTTTGGTGCCTGGGTGGAAATTGAAAATGATAAGGGCCTTAAAAAACGCCTGCGTATTGTGGGCTAT
>CAYGOW010000378.1:0-4077 GCA_964351425.1 uncultured Roseivirgaceae bacterium | reverse complement strand
TGGGATTATTCGAACTTCCCACCAGTCCGGCCATATAACCGGCAACACTTGAAAACAGAAAGCCTGCAAGAAGCATGATAAACGCCATCACTAACGTAATGGAGACATCATGAATCTCCCGAAGATAGATCACGAATATAGGAACGATCATAACCCCGATACCCAGTATCACCCATTTCATCGGTGTATCCTGCTCAGTCCGGATCACCTCATCGTCACTTTTCTCACGAAACGACTTTATTCCGGCACGCAAGGCAACACCTAGTGTCTTACGTAAACTGATCAACGCCCATACACCGCCGACAATCATACCGCCAACACCCAGGAATCGTATCTGCGAACTCCAAACGCTATATCCCAGGTCAACCGCGGATAGTCCGTCCGGATTTCCATACACATAGGTATAAATCGGGATGGCTATCCACCAGCTGATTACACCGCCTATAAATAGAACAAGAGAAATATTCAGGCCAACAATATAGCCTACCGCAATCAGTGCGGGCGAGAGATTCAGACTGATAAACCCAAGTGTTTTGCCACCGATCATGGTAGCCTTGGCAAAAATTCCCTCCCAAAGCTTCAGGCCCGACTCAACAAATTTTACAATAGCGCCCAACAGTCCGCCCCAGACCAGGAACCAGATCGCCTTCCCTCCTTTTTCGCCGGTCTTGAGGACTTCCGAAGTAGCAATACCCTCGGGGAAAGTCAGCTTCATATCGATAATGAGTGCCTTACGTAACGGAATGGTGAAAAACACCCCGAGGATTCCGCCTGACAAGGCAATTAACACGGTTTCCCAATAATTAAATTCCGTCCAGTATCCCATTAATATGAGGGCCGGAAACGTAAAGATTACCCCGGCTGCGAGTGATTCTCCTGCGGAAGCAGCCGTTTGCACGGCATTATTCTCAAGAATATTATGACGTTTAAATAATTTTAGAATAGCCATTGAAATAACGGCGGCAGGAATGGAAGCGGAAACTGTGAGGCCGGCAAACAAGCCAAGGTAAGCATTCGCTCCGGCTAGTACAGCGGAAAGAAGTACCCCAAGCAGCACAGCTTTGATGGTTGTCTCAGGCAAACGTGTGCCCGGACCAACATGGGGCTTATGCTCTTCGTTCATTCAGGAAGTAAGATATATTCAATAAATAATTGCATATAAAAGGTTAAAGCTACTATCCTCCTCATTCATTTACAAATCAGGATACTGCAAACGATTGAAATCTTAAATAAATCCTGTTACCCCAGAAAAATATTATCTAGATTTGCCTTGAAAATGAACAATAAACCTGAAAAGTATAGATAAAACATGCAAGAATTTGGAATCAAATCTTCAGTGAAAGGACTTGACGCGTATGGGATCTCTGAAGCTGCGAATGTATACTGGAATCTTACTCCTCCTGAACTAATTGAGAAGACCCTTGAGAATGGCGAAGGTTCACTTACCAATACAGGGGCATTGGCCTGTGATACCGGTAAGTTTACAGGACGTTCCCCGAAGGACCGTTTCATCGTTAAAGACGAAAAAACTGCAGATGTTGTTTGGTGGGGAGATATCAATATTCCATTTGACCCATCAGATTTTGAGTCCATCAAGAATAAAATGCTTGCCAACCTGAAAGGGCGTGATCTATATGTGCGTGATGCATATGCAGGGGCTGATAAGCACTACCGACTGAAATTGCGTGTAATAAACACCCTGGCCTGGCAAAATTTCTTTTGTCATAATATGTTCCTTCGTCCTAAGCCGTACAAGCTTGAAGTTTTTGATCCCAACTTCACAATTATATGTGATCCGCATTTCAAAGCAGACCCTGCAGTGGATAATACCCGGCAGGATAACTTTGCCATCATCAACTTTACTGAAAAAATGATTCTGATCGGCGGCACCGCCTATGCCGGCGAAATGAAAAAAGGCATTTTCTCCGTGCTGAACTTCATTCTCCCGCATGAAGAAAACGTGCTCTCAATGCACTGTTCGGCTAATATTGGTCATAAAAAACATGATACCGCCATATTCTTCGGATTATCCGGCACAGGAAAAACAACGTTATCAGCTGATACTAACCGCGGGCTGATCGGGGACGATGAACACGGTTGGACGGATAAAAACGTATTTAACTTTGAAGGGGGATGTTACGCAAAAACCATCGACCTATCCCGGGAAAAGGAACCGGAGATCTGGGATGCCATTCGCTTTGGCGCGATTGTGGAAAACACCCGTTATTTTGAAGGTACCCGTACGGTTGATTACACAAATACATCGGTCACTGAAAATACGCGGACGGCCTACCCCATTTATCATATTGAGAATGCGGTAGAACCTTCTGTCGGAGGACACCCTAAAAATATATTCTTTCTGACCTGTGATGCCTATGGCGTATTGCCTCCCATTTCACGAATGACCAAAGGGCAGGCTATGTACCATTTCATTTCCGGCTACACGGCAAAGGTTGCCGGGACAGAAGCCGGTGTTACTGAGCCTCAGGCAGTATTCTCCGCCTGTTTTGGCGCTCCTTTCATGCCTTTGCACCCCACGAAGTATGCAGAAATGCTCGGGGAAAAAATGATGCAGCATGATGTGAATGTCTGGCTAGTAAATACGGGTTGGACCGGGGGTCCTTATGGAAAAGGAACGCGGATGAAATTATCCTATACCAGAGCCATGATTACGGCTGCCTTAAATGGCACCCTGGATAACGTAGGATTCCACAAGCATTCCATGTTTCACGTTGAACTGCCCCATACCTGTCCGGGTGTACCTTCTTCCGTCCTTAGCCCAAGGGAAACCTGGCAGAATGACGAGGGATACTATACCATGGCCAACCAACTGGTGGCAAAATTCACAGAGAATTTCAAGAAATACGCGGACTTTGCCAACGATGAAATAAGGGCGGCCGCTCCGGTTCTGAAAGAGAAATACCTCAAAAAAGTTTAAGCTGAACTATTGAAATACCCTGGTTTGACCGGGGTATTTTTTTATCCAAACAAGGCCCCGGCAATGGTAGCAGTCATCATCGTGGCCAACGTAGCGGCGAACAGGGCGCGCATTCCCAATCGGGACAAATCACCCTGACGATTCGGTGCCATCACCCCGATTCCTCCAATCTGAATGGCAATCGAACTGAAATTGGCAAACCCGCACAAAGCATAAGTAGATATGACAACTGCCTTCGGACTTAGCAAGCCGGCTTCCTTCATATCTGCAAGGCTCAGGTAGGCGACAAATTCGTTGATAACAATCTTTTGCCCCAACAAACTCCCCACATTGATGGTTTCTGACCAGTCTACTCCCATTGTGAAAGCGAATAAACGAAATACCTGTCCCAGGATATATTCCATGGAAAATCCGTTGAACGCGCCGCCTGTTGTTTCGACCACCATGGCATTAAGCCCGGTGACCTCCCCTATTCCGTCTACCAGAATCCAGTTAAGCGCATAAATGATGGCAATAAATGCCAGCAGCATTCCGGCAATATTCAATGCCAGTCGTACTCCGTCAGCAGCACCACGGGCCAAAGCATCAATAACATTAACCCCCACCGAATCTTTGTTGACGTGCATCTCGTGATCTACTTTTTCGGGTGTGAGCTCAGGAAGGAATATTTTTGACATGACAATCGCGGCAGGGGCATTCATAATGGATGCCGACAGTAGATAGGCAGCAAACTTACTCTGTTCGACCGGATCCCCACCGCCCAGGAAGGACACGTAAGCTCCCAGTACGCTGCCTGCAATAGTCGCCATACCGCCCGTCATGAGGCAATGCAATTCAGAGTTTGTCATTTTAGCGATGAAAGGCTTGACCAGCAGCGGGGCTTCGGTCTGACCAAGAAAGATATTCCCGGCCGCTGATAAACTTTCCGCCCCTGACAGGCGCATCGTTTTCATCATAACCCAGGCAAACCCGTAAACAATCTTCTGCAATACGCCCAGGTAATACAGGCCTGCGGTCACGGCTGAAAAGAAAATGACGGTTGGCAAGGCCTGGAATACAAACAGAAAACCGAGATTATGCCGTACGGATGGATCCGTATCACTGTTTCTGGCTAATTGGCCATAGAGAAATTCTGCTCC
>CAYGOW010000377.1:0-4079 GCA_964351425.1 uncultured Roseivirgaceae bacterium | reverse complement strand
AAAGAAGCGTTTCCGGATTACCTGATTTCTCCGACACTGCTCAGCGGGGCTACTGACTCGAGACATTTTCTGCCTCTCTCTACGGATATCTATCGCTTCTCACCCATTCTCCTTGATACGACCAACCGAAATACGGTCCATGGGATCGATGAACGGCTAAGCGTGGAGGATTACCAGAAAGCAGTGCAATACTATATTCTCCTGCTGGAGAATACTTCTAAAGGAGAATGACCTGATTAATACTCACGCCACCAGGATGGTTTCTCGGTAGTATTCGAACTCGAACCTCCTCGATACCGCAAACAGCTCACACAATCATCTGTGACCGGAAAGGAAGCGCAACGCTCAATACCCGGGTCAACCCGATAGGGTAATTCAGATTCATTAATATACCAGCGAACGGAGGATTCATGCACCACGCTGAAAAAGCCTGACACTTTTTCATCCGGATTATTAACATTGTACAGATTACTGGTCAATTCGAATGGTGGCGGATCAAAAATATTGCCTCCACTTTCCTGCTGCAGGGCGAGTTGTTCCCAGAACTCATATGACTCACGTGTCATGGAATATTGGGTGACATAGGTAGTGAAATCATCCAGTAACCTGAGGTTCCCGACCGTTTCCAGGAAAAATAAATCCAGCGGATAGCCTCCTGAAGCGTCCCGTTGGGTTATAATTTTCTGGAAATAGTAAATATTGGTAACGTAGCAGGTCTTAACCGGACTATTATCCGGGGGCAACGGAGCCACATATACCCAGCTTGGTTTTACCTTATACCGGTAGTAGTACTGCTCGTCTGCGTCATGTTCAGGAACTTCTGCGGATAAAATGAGACCCTCTTGTTCCTGAAAAACAATTTCTCCCCCAACATCAACCGCCTCCAGCCGCGAAGTAAGCGAATAATCTACCGACTCCAGGGAAGGGGCTGTCCGCATTTGCTCCGGCTCCGAACGATAAACCTCTCCGGTAGGCATGGTTACTTCGATAAAGTAAGAACGTCCATCCTGGGCCGCAAACTCATCAAAGGGCATGAAGTACAGGCCTGTTTCCGGGTCAGGAGCATACGACCAGCTGCTTCCCATATCGTCATGAAGTTCCACCAGGGCATTAGTGACCAACGGATTCCGCTCATTATTTACGGGACCTGTGTACTGTACCTTCACATAAAAAGGAGTAGCATCTTCCGGCAGGCTGGCGCGTTCATTCATCGAAATATTTGAAATCACCCCTTCAATGACCACCCGGGGAGGCTCGTTATCTGCATCGAACTCAATCGGATCAATACATGCAGTCAGGACCAATAAAAATAAAATATATAGTATTCTATGCATACACACCTTTCCGGTTTCATGAGGAAGACCCGGAATTTCATTTGATCGTTGGGTCTTGATTGGCATTAAACCCGGGCTATATTCTCACACCCGAAAGTAAATGCTTCCTGTAAAAACGTCAAGTAGTTTTGATGGTAAAGTAAATTTTCAGGAAGGTATTACCAACCAATGCCATAATCTTCCCCATAGTTACTGGAGGCGCCCCAAAATGAGCCATGATTCCAGTCAAACCAAATTGCGTTAATCGGACCAGAGGTATGGCTCCGTTCCTGGATTCGATAGCCCATTTCCCGCATTTTAGCCTTTACCCAGGGTGAGGTATCGTCTCGCATGTCTACCACGCCCGGCCTCGGACTATGATCTCCGAACGAATTCCTCATTTGGTAGGATATGATATTCGCCGCTTCTGCTGCCTGCTGTGGGGTCATTCCAAATTCTACAATATTTAGAAAATACTGCAATAGTACCTGATCCTGGATATCGCCCCCCTGTACCGCGAATGATAAGTACGGCTTCCCGTCCTTCAGGGCCAGGGAAGGGGTCAATGTCGCCCTTGGTCTTTTTCCCGGTTCCAATACATTGTACGGATTTTCTTTGGCATCCAATACAAAACTCTGCATACGCTGACTTAATCCGATACCTGTTTCTCCCGCAATAAAGGCAGGCACCCACCCGCCACTTGGGGTTATTGAGACCACCCAGCCCGATGTATCAGCAGCCTGTACCGTGGTGGTTCCCGCAGTAAAGGCTTCGGCATAATCCAGATCCGGCAGTTGACCATGTTCCGAGACGGCACTGGACTGATACCAGTTGTTCAATAGATCAAGATATGGATTTGTCCCATCCTGAAACATATAAGGATCACCCGGCATGACTTCCACCTCGTTTTTATCCGGGTTGATCAACTTGATCCGCTGTTTGGCATATTCTTTTGAAAGCAAACCCTCCATCGGCTCTTCAGGTGGAAAATAAGGATCCCCATAATAAAAATCCCGATCCGCAAAAGCAAGGTTCATCACCTGGTAGAGCGTGTGCAGATATTTGGCACTATTGTACTCCATGTCCTGCACGTTAAGTAATTCCAGCATATTCAGCGCTTGTAACATCACCGGCCCCTGGACCCAGGATGTGAGTTTGTACACATCAATACCTTTGTAGTTCGTATGTTCTGGCTCTTCGATATACACTTCCCAATTGGCCAGGTCCTTTTTTGTGAATAAGCCGCCTGCTTCACGCGTTGCCCGAACTAGTTCGTCCGCTATATCCCCCTTATAAAAACGATCATAGGCCGCCATAAGCGCTTCTTTTCTGCTCTTTCCTTTCTTCAGGGCCTCCTGTTCGGCTTCCACAAGCTTCAGCAAGGTTCGCTTTAAATCCTCCTGCCGGAAGATTTCTCCCGCTTCAGGCGCTTCCCGCTCCTCTCCCGGATGTGTAAGGAAAACCGCAGAGGAATATTTCCATTTCTTGATTTCTTCTTTCATCCGTTCAATTGAATTCGCCGTTTGGGCTTCGATAGGATACCCATCTGCCATGACAATCGCCGGCGCCAGCACTTCTTCAAGACTCATAGTCCCATATTCTGCCAGCATCGTGATGAGTCCACCCGGGGTACCCGGGGTCACCGCGGCCAACGGACCATATTCCGGCGGGTATTCCATCCCCTGTTCACGATAGAATTCCGGTGTCGCACCCGTAGGTGCTACGCCGAGCGCATTAATTCCGATGACTTTTCCTGTATTCGGATTATAAATCAGGGCCTGTGTTTCGCCTCCCCAGCTGAGCACATCCCACATGGTACACGTCGCAGCAAGCATGGCACAGGCGGCATCAACGGCATTCCCCCCTTTTTGAAACATCATAGCGCCTGCGGTTGCGGCCAATGGTTTGCCGGTAACGGCCATCCAGTGACGTCCGTGCAACGCGGGTTTTTCAGTGCGTTGTGCGAAAACAGACAGGGAAATTAAGCTGAGAAAAATGACAAGATAGCGCATGCTGAACAAGGTTTGATAAGCAGTTAATGTAACCACATTTCCTGAGAATTAATACCTGAAATACATGAATGGCTTCTAAAATTATATCGGTGGAAATGTCAGAATAATAAATACATGAGTCGATTTCTTACGAATAAACCGGTCGCAAAGCAGAATTAATCTTACATCGGACAGTTTACCATTTATTCTCCCTGTTGCCCCCGTAAAAAATTGGACATATTTGACTCTTAAACCATTTTTTACATGTGGCGTCACCTATTTTTTGGATGCTTATTTTTTATCGGGGTTGGCGGAGCGTTTACTTTTGCCCAAAACACCGTGGGTATAGGCACAGTCTCGCCTAATCAGCACGCGGCACTGCACATAGTTGCCACAAATGGTGACCAGGGTCTCCTTATACCCCAACTGACCTCCAATCAACGGACCAATATTGCCGCCCAATCTCCTGAAGATGACGGCCTGCTGGTTTTTGATGTGACGGAAAAGACCTTTTATTTTTGGGCAGATGATCAATGGTCTGGTCTAAGCGGGGACATGACACCCGGTGCACCCCAGCAGTTATCATTTGATGCCGTTTCATCCATTCTGGCGTTATCCGACGGCGGAACGGCAGACCTGGGAATGCTTAATCTCAGGGCAACCAACATTTTGCTGGACAACATTTCGGGGATCGCCTCTGACAATGTGCAGGACGCCATCCGGGAATTAAGGGAGCTTGTCACCGCAGCCAACACGGATGACCAGCAACTTATGC
>CAYGOW010000376.1:2022-4094 GCA_964351425.1 uncultured Roseivirgaceae bacterium | reverse complement strand
GACGGATGAAGTGAGCAATGTACTTAAAACCCGCATTCGGTCCACTTCTCCATTTGTTGAACGATGGATTGCCTTTTGGTCAAATCATTTGTGTGTCTCTTATGTAGGCAAGCCATTTCTTGCCGTGTTGGCCGGATTGTATGAGCGAGAGGTCATTCGACCTTATATATTTGATACCTATGAAAACATGGTGACAGCTTCGGCACAACATCCGGCAATGTTGCTCTATCTGGATAATACCGAATCCATGGGGCCTGATTCATTGGCAGGCCGCTATCTATCAAAAAAGGGGCGAAATCAGGCGGGGTTAAATGAGAATTATGCGCGTGAATTACTCGAACTCCACACGGTCGGAGTTAATGGAGGCTATTCGCAGGAAGACATTCGTCAACTTGCCCTGGTATTTTCCGGATGGAGGATAGAAGGTATTCGGGAAAAACCGAAGCAACCCGGGGGTTTTCGATATGACAGTCGATTCCATCAACCGGGAAGTAAGCGGATCATGTCGAAAGTCTACCCGGAAATGGGCATGCAGGAGGGTATTTCCGTAATACAGGACCTGGCAAGAAGTCCACAAACCGCCCTATTTATAGCCCGTAAATTAGCTGTCCACTTTATTGATGATGATCCCCCCGATACCGTCGTCACCGCACTTGAAAAAACCTGGATTAATTCCCGGGGTGATTTACGGGAAGTAGCAAAAACACTGATAACACACGAAGCTTGTTGGGAGAATGGATACCAAAAATTCCGGACGCCACAGGATTGGATCGTGGCGGTCATGCGTGCTACCGGTATGGAAGTGACGGGCAAACCTGTGATTTTCGGACTTCGTCAAATGCGTCATGCTTTATGGGCGCCTTCTTCTCCGGCCGGCTACAAAGATGACTTGTCAACCTGGGCTGATCCGGATAGCTTACTGAATCGGGCAGAAGTGGCCCGTACCCTAAGTCGACTTTCAATGAAACAAGGCATTGATCTGTCAGCTATTCTCCAGACACTTCGCATCCAGGATAATGACCCTATACATGGGGTGATAAATGATAATTCGATTAAACCGGCGGATCGAATGGCACTGGTGCTGTCAAGTCCTGCTTTTCAATGGAGGTAAATTACTTATGAAGACGAATATAAACAGACGTTCTTTTACACGTATTGCAGGCATGTGCCTGGGAGGGATACTCTCTTTTTCCCTGCCCACGGTGTCTTTTGCTTCCGTTCCTCAACGCGGGCGAATGTTATTTGTGCTCCTTCGCGGAGGTTTCGACGGATTGGCGGCAATTCCACCGGTATTTGATCCTGCCTATGGTTCTACCCGAGGTGTCCTGGCTGTACCCGGCACGGACCTGGCAAGTTTGTCAAATGGCTTTGCGTTGACCCCGGGATTAGCTCCATTAATGGAATTCTGGGAGCGGGACGAATTGACCATTCTCCATGCCATGGCCATTCCGTATCGCACCCGCAGCCATTTTGACGGACAGGCTGTCCTGGAAACCGGAATTGATCACCCCAACGGAACCTCGGATGGCTGGATGAATCGGTTATTATCCGTTCTGGAAGGTCAGGCCACTGGGATTGCCGTTGCCGCCGGAATGCCCCGCGTTCTTACCGGAAAGGTTCCCGTCACTTCCTGGTCACCCGCCAGACTTGGGGTTACAGGCGATGCATTTATGGAACATCTGCATCTGTTGTACCGCAATGATTCGTTGCTTTCGGGGCGGTTTGAGGCGGCATTGGGCCAGCGGGAGATCAATAATTCCATGGCTGACATGACCGGGCAGCCAGGAAGGCAGCAACAAACGGAACAACTGTTTCGGGCGGCAGCCGCCTTGATGACAAGTGAGAATGGACCAAATGTCGCGGCAATGGAAATGAGTGGCTGGGATACCCATACCCGGCAGGGAGGCGTAAATGGCCGCCTGGATCGCTTACTCGGAGAATTGGCCAGGGGGATTGTTGCCTACCGGGAGGCAATGAAAGATTACTGGGAAGGGACAACGGTTATCGTGATGACCGAGTTTGGGCGCACGGCTAAACCAAATGGTGCCAATGGAACGGATCATGGTACAGCA
>CAYGOW010000376.1:0-2012 GCA_964351425.1 uncultured Roseivirgaceae bacterium | reverse complement strand
AAAAGTCAGATTATTGCCGATTGGCCTGGTCTCGCACCTAACCAATTGTTTGAAGGACGGGACCTGGCTCCAACGCTGGATACCCGTGCAGTTCTCAAAGGGGCAATTGCCGGCACGTTTGATCTGACCAGAAATCAGGCCAATCGGGTGTTTCCAGGATCCGACCAGGTCAATGGCCTTTGGGAGATGATGCGGTAGCGTAAGATCCTTTTGGTAAAATAATTTCTGCCATCCATGGAATATTTATCAATTTGCTCAGGGCGGAGCTGGTTTAAAGCAGGGATAATTTTTAAATTAAACCTTCATCTGTCCAATCTCATTGCATGCAAATTACTGAATCACAAAAAACATTTGACGTTGCCATTGTCGGCTCCGGTGCCGGAGGAGGTATGGCCACCAAAATTCTTTCGGAAGCCGGCTTTGATGTAGCCGTCCTGGAGGCAGGTCCGTTTTTCGATCCTGCGAAGGAAGAATACAGGACGCAATTACGCTGGCCCTGGGAATCTCCCCGTCGGGGCGCCAGTAGTGACCGCCGTTCCTTTGGCGACTTTGACGCCGCTTACGGGGGGTGGAACATTGCCGGCGAACCCTACACGACGAGTGAAAACACGGATTTTTACTGGTTCAGATCGCGCATGCTGGGAGGCCGCACCAATCACTGGGGGAGGATCTCACTTCGGTTCGGACCGCTGGATTTTAAAAGAAAGAGTATCGACGGACTGGGAGATAACTGGCCCATTGGGTACGACGATGTCAAGCCCTATTATGACAAGGTGGATAAACTGATTGGCGTATTCGGCAGTCGGGAGAATATACCCAACGAGCCGGACGGGTTCTTTTTGAAACCGCCCAAACCCAGGCTTCACGAACTCTATTATATTAAAGGCGCCCGCGAGGCCGGCATTCCCGTTATCCCGTCACGACTATCCATTCTTACGCAACGCATCAATGAGCAACGCGGGGTTTGTTTTTACTGCGGACAATGCAATCGTGCCTGCCAGGCATACGCTGATTTTTCATCGGGTACCTGCCTGATATTTCCCGCTCAGCGAAATGGCGGAAAGGTTCAGTTATTTACGGATGCTATGGTAAAGGATGTCACCACGAACGAGGAAGGGAAAGCCACCGGGGTAAATTATATCAATACCATCGACCGGAAAGAATACCATATAAAGGCAAAAGTCGTGGTTTTGGCGGCATCGGCTTGTTCGACCGCGCGCATTCTCCTTAACTCCAAGGACAGCAGACATCAGGACGGACTGGGGAATAGCAGCGGACTGGTAGGCAAGTACCTGCATGATTCTACCGGAGCGAGCCGAATGGCATTTATTCCTGACCTGGTCGACCGGAAAATGTATAATGAAGACGGCGTAGGGGGGATGCATGTATATACACCCTGGTGGTTGAATGAAAGCAAATCTTTGGATTTTCCCCGTGGCTACCATATAGAAGTATGGGGAGGTATGGGAATGCCCAGCTATGGTTTTGGTTTTAATGTCAATGACATTCACAAGGTTATCGGCGGTACCGTTGGCGGGTATGGAGACAGCCTTCGCGAGGATGTGAAGCGTTATTACGGAGCCTTCCTGGGTGTTTCAGGTCGTGGAGAAAGCATCGCTCAGAAGGAAAATTATTGTGAAATTGACAACGAAGTAGTAGACCAGTATGGCATACCTGTTTTGAAGTTTAATTATCGCTGGACGGATCATGAAAAGCGGCAGGCGCGCCATATGCAGGATACCTTTGAAGAGGTCCTGGAAGCCGCAGGGGGTGTATTGGTCGGGGATAAGCCGGGAGAAGACCGGGACTTTGGACTGACTGCACCAGGAGAAATTATCCACGAGGTGGGTACGACCCGAATGGGCGATGATCCCCGATCCTCAGTTACCAACAAGTACAATCAGTTACACGATTGTGAGAATGTCTTTATTATGGACGGAGGTCCGTTCGTGTCCCAGGCCGATAAGAATCCAACCTGGACGATACTCGCCCTGGCCTGGCGTGCTTCAGAC
>CAYGOW010000375.1:2543-4110 GCA_964351425.1 uncultured Roseivirgaceae bacterium | reverse complement strand
AAGCGAGGTATCCTGAAATTCATCTATGAGAAAATGCTCGTAGAAAGAGCCAACCCGTTCGTATATAAACGGAGCATCTGTCTCGCCTACCAGTTTCGTCAGCATGCGTGTCGCATCAGAAATAAACATGATGTCATGTTCACGCTTGTATGCCTTCATTCTGGAGAGAATGTCCTGGGTCAGGCCTAATAAGTAAATATTCTTTAACATGACCAGGGCGGTATTGTAGCCTATCTCATTCCTGGTAAAGTAATCTAATAGTTCTTGATAAATTTGCCTGAGACCATCATCCAGGGCAGACTCAACCCGTGGGATGGGTTTCTTACCAGAGGTATATTTATCCTCCAGAACTGCCTTCCTTACAAATGAATTTGGCACATAATTATCATTGAGGACATTTGAAAAATAAACACCTGGCCCTTTTCCTGATTGAAAAAAATCGGAGGAACTCAATGCATGACGATCCATTATCCGAATACCCTCCTCAGCAAGTTTCTTCATTCTATTCCTGAAAATTCCTACCGTCTCGTTCAATTCTTTGGCAAGCTCCATGATTTTCTGCCTGGGAAAATTCCGGATTTGTTCTTCATATACCTGGAAGTCCTCCGAAAGCAGTTTGTCCGTGGTATAGTCTTCAAGGTCTCTTTCAACTTCCCATGAAGAACCCTGTTCCAATTTATCCATTGAATAGTCGATCAACCATTCCCGCAGGGGCCGATCTTCCTCCACCTGTTCGAATAAATCCTGGATGATTTCATGAATGGTCAGCGTGGGATCCATTTCCAGTTTATAACTTCCTGCCAATCCAAGTTCGCGTGCAAAACTTCGGATAACCCGCTGAAAAAAGGCATCAATGGTCGTTATGGAGAAATGGCTGTAGTCATGGAGAATTTCTAACAATAAACTTTTAGTATTCTTCTGAAAATCCTCGTGGCTCATGTCTAGATCTGCCATAAGCTCTTTCGCCATGTCATCAAATTTACCTGTCCCGAACTTATGTAACTGAGATACGATGCGGTTTTTCATTTCCTGCATCGCCTTGTTGGTAAATGTTACGGCGAGAATTTTTCGGTAGGCATGGTCATTTATACCGCGAAGAGCGAGACGCAGGTATTCACGTGTAAGCGTGTATGTCTTTCCCGATCCCGCGGAGGAACGGTAAATAGTGAGGAATTTTTGATCCATAGAGGGTGTCCCTCTAAACTAATTCAAATGACGCCAATTTTCAATGACCCATTGATCTAATTTCACAGGACCTTCATTGCCTTGCGACTACTTCTTTTCACTCACATAGGTCAGTACCGGTTTATGCGTATGATTCACCACAGATTCTGCCAGGCTTCCGGCCAGTAAATGGGCAAGACCCGTACGTCCGTGGGTGGCCATAGCGATCAAATCGGCATTGACTGATTGAGCAAAATTCAAGATTCCAGCTTCTTCCGAAGAATCGTTATAGACATGTATGTCGTACGATTTAAAGCCGATTTCTTCTGCCATGTTTTTCAGCTTAGGAAGCGATTGATGATCCGGTCTGAAATTATTTGGTGTATTAATTCGTACCAGGTGG
>CAYGOW010000375.1:0-2533 GCA_964351425.1 uncultured Roseivirgaceae bacterium | reverse complement strand
ACGTGGGAACCAAAGGCTTGAGCCAATTTGGGCAGTATGGATGTACAAGAATGATCCGGTTCATCCAGGGAATTTGCATACACGATTCGTTCAAGAGAAAAGTCCTTCACTGGCTCATGTACCGTGATAACGGGGCACGGTGCATGACGAACTACCCTTTCGGCATTGGATCCGATGAGGAATTCTTCGAACCCTCCCGACCCTTTTGTCCCCATCACTACGAGGTCAATATCTTTTTCCTTGATGATCTCTTTGATCCCATAGTAAATATCTCCCACATGAATTTCGGTACGAACTTTGACATCCTTCAACGAAGGACTTTGCACTATTTCCTCCATTTGTTCCTTGCCACGTTCGATCAACTTAAGAACAAACAACCGGTCCTGCATATCAGGTAGCGCCACTTCTCCAGTATAGTGCACACTAGGCAATGTCGCGTCCACCACGACATGCAAGAGTGTCAATTGCGCGTTTAATTTACGTGCGAGCGTCACGGCTAAATCGACCGCGTACCCTGCTTGCTCTGAGAAATCTGTCGGGACGAGTATCTTTTTCATGACTATAATTTTATGATTCGAAAAGCAATTAAATACATAGTACTCCTGGCTTCTGTTCATACGAAATATACAAAATTAAGAGGAGCTTACATGCTAACTTTCCGCAGGTAATAACCTGTAGTTAATCATGGAAACAAGAAGAGGTTTCTTACAAAAGTGTTTGGGCAATTCCGAAGAACAGGACAAAAATGAGCGTGCTCAGGGCCATCTGTTTGAGAAATGGATCTAATTCAGAAGGCTTTGTTTTTTGAAGAACGCCCCGGATATTGATTATAAAAAGGGGAAGACTGATCAAAAAGGCAAATTGCCAAATTGAATGATAATTCAAAAGGGTATATAATACGGCAGCAGTCCAGCCAATACCAATTAAGGCAATATGATAGATAATTGCCTTTTCCCGTCCGAGCCGAACCGGTATACTAAATTTCCCGGCTTTCCGGTCAGACTCGATATCCCGGATGTTATTGACATTGAGAACTCCAGCGGCAAATACACCACACGTAATACCCGGCAAAATCAATTGTACATCGAACATTTGAGTATGCAGGTAATAGACCCCTATCACCCCAACCAAGCCAAAAAATAGTATTACAGAAAGATCCCCCAGCCCCAGGTACCCATAAGGTTTATTACCCGCTGTATAAAAAACCGCAGCCAATATTGCTAAAAGACCGAGGCCAAGAAATGTAATGAATACCTCCCATTGCCAACCAAAGGCAAAATAAATCAGGGCTACGCCGCTTACCAGGCTACATAAAATCAACATCCCGATGGCCTTTCGCATTTGATTTGAGGAAATGGCACCCGATTGCACCATTCGACTTGGCCCCTCACGGTCTGAGGAGTCAGCGCCATGAATAGAGTCCCCGTAATCATTAGCCAGATTTGATAGCACCTGTAAAAAAATTGTAGTCAGACAGGCAAGCAAAAAGATTTCCCACCGAAATGCCCCTGCTCCATACGCCAGAAAACTCCCCATGCCAATGCTTGCCAATGCCAGTGGCAATGTTCTTAATCGAAAGGCGGTGATCCACGAGGATATGTCTGTTGAATTAGTCATTACATTTGTTCCGGAACCTCAATACCCAGAAGGCTCATCCCATGAGAAATGACCCTGGCAACCATACCCGATAATGCCACCCTGAATTGCAGGAGCGCATCATTTTCTTCGTTGAATATGGCAATTTCCTGATAAAACCGGTTGTATTCCTTTGCCAGATCAAAAATATATTGGGCTATAATATCAGGCGCATAACTATTGCCTGCATCTTCAATTCTGGCTGGATAATTATGCAGCATGAAAACCAGGTTTTGTTCCACTTCCTGAAGCTTCGCTTCCTCCGGCACTTTGTTTACCGGAATTTGAAGTTGCCCGGCTTTTCGTAAAATAGCAGAAATACGGGCATGCGTATACTGAATAAATGGCGCAGTATTTCCCTGAAATTGAATGGATTCATTCGGGTCGAAAAGCATCCGCTTTTTAGGGTCTACTTTTAAAAGAAAATATTTAAGCGCTCCCAGACCAAGCATCTTATAGAGTTTTTTAGCCTCCTCATCATTAAACCCTTCAATTTTTCCCAATTCACGCGTATGTTCCTCGGCGGTACTGATCATTTCTGCCATCAGGTCATCCGCATCTACGACCGTGCCTTCCCGTGATTTCATCTTGCCGGTTGGCAAGTCGACCATACCATAAGACAAATGATAACATTCATTGGCCCAGGCATACCCAAGTTTGGCGAGAATAAGGAACAATACCTTGAAGTGGTATTCCTGTTCATTGCCCACCGTGTAAATTTGACGTGAAATACCCGGAAAATCGCGAAATCGCAGGATAGCGGTACCGATATCCTGGGTCATATAGACAGATGTACCATCTGCCCGCAGTAACAGCTTCTGGTCAAGCCCTTCTTCGGAGAGGTCAACCCATACCGAGCCATCCTCCTTCTTGTAAAAGATACCCTGTTCAAGTCCCT
>CAYGOW010000374.1:0-4110 GCA_964351425.1 uncultured Roseivirgaceae bacterium | reverse complement strand
TGTTTTCTTCTCATTGATGGTCGAATTAATCAACATGAAGGTGCGTAAAACAAGAAAGCCCGTGAAGCTTCATAAACGTATGGAAGAAAAGTGAAAAAGCTCGCAGCATTATACAAACAATATAAGGAATACGTCCGCGTTGATTTACTAATGTACGCCGTACTTATCCTGCTTATCTTTGGGTATGTCGTAATAAGTAGTCTCTCGTCCTGATTCACGCGGAGTAGTAAAAAATTTAAAGTAGAATCAGTTACCTTTGTCCCTATGAATAAAATTATTTGCCTTTATATTTTCTGTATCTCTTTTGTCGCCGCTGGCGCCCAGGATCAGCTGATCCTTGCCACGGGTGATACCCTGAACGGGAAAATTGAAATTCTGCTGCCTTCAAGCGCATATGAAGAAATAATGTTTGAGAATGATGATGTCAAGAAACGATACAAAGCATTTGAATTTGTCTCTTTTATTGACGACGGCACCCAATACAGAACGGTGAAATTTGGCGATAAATACCGCATCATGGAAGTTGAAAGTGATGGCTACCTGAGCCTGCTTCGCTTCAGGTCGGATGAGGCCTTTGCCTTTAATGCGCAATTCCTTTATAAGATAGGAGGAGAAGGCGTTGAAGTACCTAACTTCATGTTCAAAAAAGCCATGATGAATTACATGGAAGACTGTGGTCCGGTGAAAGAAGCACTTGCTGAAGGCAATTACCGGAAGAAGGACCTTGAAGAGCTGGTTGCCACCTACAATGCATGCATGGCGGCTAAAACGGAAGACCGAATGGAGGAATTCCGGGAGAAAGAAATATTGGCTAAATCCTCTCCACTCATTGATGAGCTTACAAATGTTAAGCTTCAGTCTGAGCAAATGAAGGACGACGAACTTACCAACATGCTGGAAGACGTGATCTTAAAACTAAAGAGCGGAGAATCAGTTCCGAATTACCTGAAAAACGCTTTGACCGAACACGTGAGTGACGGACATCAGTTAAAGCAGCCCATTGAGGTATTGGTCAAGCAACTATAGCTTCACCATTTCTTCCCATTCACCGTGCAGGTTGACGACCTCATGATGCGCTGTTAAATCAAACTGGCAGGGTACAATGGATACGTAGTTATTGGCGATCGCCCATTCATCATTATCTTCCCCGTGATCATGATTCACGAAATTCCCGGCAAGCCAGAAATAACGGCGACCATTGGGATCGAATCGCTGGTCAAACTCTTCCTGCCATCTTGCACGGGCCTGACGGCAAATTTTAACCCCTTTAATTGGTTCATTACGTTTAGGCGGAAAATTAACATTGAGGGCAACTCCTCTCGAAATGCCTTTTTCCAGTACAGTACGGGCGATCTTCAGTACGTATTCTCGTACATGACTGAAGTCTGCATCTGAGGCATAGTCACATAATGAGAACCCAATGGCAGGCATTCCTTCGATTGCCCCTTCAATAGCGGCTGACATGGTGCCGCTGTATAAAACACTGATCGATGTGTTACTGCCATGATTAATACCACTCACAACCAGGTCCGGTTTCCGGTCTTTAAGCACAAAGTGTTTGGCAATTTTTACGCAATCAGCGGGTGTACCCGAACACTCATACGCAGGGATTCCGGGAAATATATCGGTTTCTTCCAAACGCAGTGTATTGCCGATGGTAATGGCATGTCCCATCCCGGATTGCGGTCCATCCGGTGCTACTACAACCACATCTCCCAGTTCCTTCATTACCTCGACAAGCAGTCGAATTCCTTTTGCGGTGATGCCATCATCATTTGACACCAAAATCAGTGGTTTCTCCATAGTGATTTCAGGATGTTTTTTAGAGTGAATTATAAAAGGAACAAACCTTCATGAGATCCGTCAGCCGGTCTATATCAAGATTAAACTCCTTGATGTAATTTTTTATTTCTGCGGAGCGGTCTGCCAGGATTCGGTAAAGGTCAGAACGTTTGCCTGAAAATGGCACAATCTCACCCCCTGGTTTCAAAAAATAGTAGGTATAAACCTGCTCTATGCTTGAATAACTTCCCCCATAGATGTAGGGCGTATTTCGAACCACTGTCTCAATGGATTCAGTTCGCATAAGCGATATACGGGCACCGGTGTAAAGCACTTCAAAAATATAGGGCGTGGAGTAATTCCCGTTGGCTTCATAAGGCAAAATGTAAAAAACCCTGTATGCCCCGATGATCTCATCGTAAAGGTCAAAAGCAATCAGTTTTCTTGGACTAAATGTCTGGATCGTTTCTCCATTGCTGGAAAATTGAACAATCTGGGATTCCATATCATACTTTACCCTCCCGGCCAGCGTATCCCCTTCGAGGAGGATAACTTCACCACTATGCCATACTTCCGACGAGAACTTTTTTTGAGCCCTGACCTGATCGATCAGCCCCGGAAGCAATAAAATGAGAATACTTACTAGAACTATTTTATTTCGCATTTTTCAAAATCTGATGGCCCATCTTATCGCGCTTTGTCGTCAGATATTTTTCATTGTGCGCGTTGGGTTTAATTTCAATAGGCACATTGTCCACTATTTCCAACCCGTATCCAATCAATCCGACCCGTTTCTTCGGATTATTGGATATGAGGTTCATTTTCTTTACGCCAAGGTCTCTTAAAATCTGGGCGCCAACGCCGTAATCACGCTGATCCATATCAAAACCCAGTTTCAGGTTCGCCTCAACCGTATCCAACCCTTCTTCCTGCAATTTATATGCCTTAAGTTTATTTATGAGGCCAATGCCCCTTCCTTCCTGGTTCATATACAATACCACTCCTTTGCCAGCCTTCTCTACCATTTGCATCGCGGCATGTAACTGACCACCACAATCACAGCGGCAAGATCCAAAGATATCGCCGGTAACACATGAGGAGTGTACCCTGACCAGGACAGCTTCGTCATCCTCCCATTCTCCTTTTACCAGGGCCAAATGATTGTCTCCAGTATTCGTTTGCTTGTAGGCTATCAATTTGAAATGACCATAATCTGTTGGCATATCCACGGCTTCCACCTTTTTCTCGATCAGGCTTTCCTTTTCGATACGATAGTGGATCAAATCCTGAATGGAAACCAGTTTGAGATCAAACCGCTCAGCAACGGCTTTCAAATCCTCCAGCCGCGCCATGCTCCCGTCTTCATTCATGATCTCTACCAACACTCCCGCAGGTCTGAAACCGGCAAGACGGGCAAAATCAATGGCTGCCTCTGTATGGCCAGCCCGACGCAAAACCCCGCCACGTTTGGCTTTCAATGGAAAAATATGGCCCGGTTTTCCCAATTCCGCCGGATCAATTTCAGGGTCTACCAATGCTTTAATGGTTTTAAACCGATCATGCGCGGAGATACCCGTGCTACAACCATGTCCGATCAGGTCAACAGATACGGTGAAGGGTGTCTCAAAAGCGGCTGTATTTCGCCCAACCATCATATCCAATCCCAGCTCTTCGCAGCGATCCTCCACCAGGGGAACGCAAATTAGTCCGCGCCCGTGGGTCGCCATGAAGTTTACAATCTCCGGTGTGATACATTCGGCTGCACATATGAAATCCCCTTCATTCTCCCTGTCTTCGTCATCCACAACAATGATCACTTTGCCATTCCGGATATCCTCTATGGCTTCTTCTATAGTATTCAGTGGTTTTTCCTGCATGTAAATAATCCGCCTTCCAGCGGTAATCTGTTAATCCTTATATCCAACAATAAGCATACCTGCTAGGTTCCGAATTTATTTCGGTATAACAATTCCTAATAGCTCTGCCAGTTCTTTTTCCGCCCGTTTCAGCTCCTGCTGAACGTGAAGCAACTGATCAATTTCTTCGGGATCAGACACTTCTTTCAATTTTTCCTTGTGTTCGTCAATCAGCTTCTGGACAATGGAACGTTTTAATCGTGCCATATTTGTCATGAACATTTTGTCCAGTACATCCTCCTCCGAAGGTACGAAAATCTTGAACCGCTTGAACCAGTTTTCACTGACTTCATGGCGATCCGACAACAGGTCGATCACATCCTTTCGTATTTCTTCCGACGTATTTCGCAGCAGGAATTCTGAATCCGGCAGATTGCCCTTCGACAGTTCCTGCTTATAAAGATCATAGATA
>CAYGOW010000373.1:0-4112 GCA_964351425.1 uncultured Roseivirgaceae bacterium | reverse complement strand
TCAATGGTGATCGTATCATTCTCCAGAACCAGGGTCATATCGGAATAAGCAAACTGTGTATAGGACAACCCGTAACCAAATGGATACGAGACAGGAATATTCTCCTTGTCAAAGTGGCGGTAGCCCACGTAGATGCCTTCTTCATACACTGTATAATCCTCATTGCGGATCTGCTTCTCTTCCGGTTTGACTTCACCGCTGGAGGCAAAGTCCCGGATGCTCATGGGTTTCCCCTCCTTAGGGAAATTGCGATGTGCCGCATGATCGGCCACATGCACCGGGAAGGTCATCGGCAATTTGGCGCTTGGGTTCACTTTCCCACTGAGTATATCTCCGACAGAGTTACCACCTTCCTGTCCGCCCTGCCACGCCAGCAGGATAGCATCCGGTTCATCCTTCCACGAGGCCGTTTCGATTACACCGCCGATATTTAAAACAACAACAACCTTTTTGCCCTGCTGGTGGAATGCTGCCGTGGCCTTTGTAAGCATGTCTTTTTCCACTGCGGTTAACAGGAAGTCATCCTGCTCTGTTCTGTCACTGCCCTCGCCGCTGTTCCTGCCCAGGGTAATAATGGCGAGGTCGGCCTCTTTGGCCATGTCGGCGAATTGATCCTCCGTATATGTAATCTGTGGAGGACTGTAGGGCGTTAGCATGGCATTTAAGCCTTCCGGTTTGACAAACTCATCCGGATTTTTCTGCTTATACGTTTCATAAATAGACTTTCCGCTTTCATTAATGACAAATCCGGCGTTGATTAACCCTTCTTCCAGGGAAATACTATAAGCTTCGTTGACATCCCCGGAACCGGCACCGCCGGCAATAAAGTCGTAGGACGTAGCACCGATCAGCGCCACATTCTTGCCGTTTTGCAACGGCAGCGCTCCGTCATTTTTGAGGAGTATCATTCCCTCGCTGGCCGATTCCCGCGTGGTTTTGGCATGGGCATCCAGGTCGGGGTCATTGCTGTAGGAATAATTCTCCATTTTTCTGGAGTTGATAATTAACGTGAGAATGCGCCGAACGGAGGTGTCGATTTCCTCCATGGTCAGTTCCCCGTTTTCATGCGCTTCAATCAGGGCATCCCACTGAAATTTCGTGCCGGGTTCGAGTAAATCATTCCCAGCCTTTACTTGGGCTGCCGCATCATTTCCGCCAAACCAGTCCGTCATAACCACCCCCTGAAAATCCCATTCTCCCCGCAGGATATCCGTCAGCAGTTCGTGGCTTTCGGAGACATACGTGCCATTCACTTTGTTGTAGGAAGACATGATCGTCCATGGCTGAGATTCTTTGACAATAATTTCAAACCCCTTCAGGTAAATTTCCCGCATTGCCCGGTCGGAAATCCGCACGTCATTATTGTTCCGATTGGTTTCCTGGTTGTTGGCCACATAGTGCTTTAGAGACGTACCCACACCATTTGATTCAACACCGTTGACCATAGCGGCACCCATCCGGCCGGTGAGCAGAGGGTCTTCCGAATAGTATTCAAAATTCCGTCCGTTAAAGGGATGCCGTTGAATATTGGCTCCCGGACCAAGAATGACATCCACCCCATATTCCAGGGCTTCTTCTCCCATGGCATTACCGACCGATTCGACCAGTTCGGTATTCCAGGTAGAAGCGAGAAGGGTAGCAATAGGGAAGGCAGTGGCGTAATAAGTATTGTCATCATTCTCGCGTGTAGGTAAGATGCGGAGGCCCGCAGGTCCGTCGGATAAGTATACAGTCGGGATTCCCAGTCGTGGGGTAGGTACAATAACACCTGCTGCCCCGGGTATTCCCTGGCCGGGTTCTGTCCGCCCCATGGCCATGCCAATGCCGGCTCCTTTGAGCAGGTGGATTTTTTCCTCCGTAGTCATTTGGGCCAGGAGATCTTCCACACGGGCTGCCGTAGGCAAGCGACTGTCTTCATAGGGATCAAGCTGGCCATTGCCGTTGCGATCCAGGAAGGTGAACCCGTCGAGGGTCAACGTTTCTATCGACCGGTTTTCGGCATACTCATCCTCAAAGTCCATCAACTTGGCGCTGTAATAAAACCAGCCGATGACGACCACCAACAGAGCCAGGATAATAAGTATTCCGATACCCATTAACCCCCTTTTTACCCCTTTGTGCATTGTTTTAATCTTTATGACTTGCTGACACAAATATATGGAAATATTATTTGTGGCAAAACGACACAAATTACTATTTTTACCGGATGGACTTGTCAAAGGTTTATGCCGAAGGGGATACCTATTTTCTGCCCAACCTATCCGTTGACCTGGTGATTATTGGGTATCGGGAGGGGGAGTTGAAGTGTTTGTTGTTACGGATTGATGACAAATGGTTGCTTCCCGGGGGATATATCAGGGTGGAAGAATCGGTAGAAGATGCGGCGCAGCGGATCCTGAAGGAGCGTACCCGGCTGGAGAATCCGCATTTGAAATTTTTGTCCGTTTTCGGGGATGGCAACCGGCAGTTCCGGGAAGAGTGGATAGCTTATTTCAAAAAACACAAGATACCCTGGCGGGAAGATTATTGGATCAACAGGCGCTTTGTAACGCTGACTTATTATTCCCTGGTGCATATAGAAGATACCAAGCCTGTTGTCGGTAATCTTGATGAAGCCTTTGGCTGGTTTAGTTTTGATGCGTTGCCTGCGATGTGGATGGACCACGCCAACATTCTCCGGGAAGCAAGAAACCGCCTGAAGGAAGACATACAACAGGAGCAGTTGACCTACAACCTGTTACCCGATCGGTTTACCATGCCGGATTTACACCAGTTGCACCAGGCGATCCTGGAGGAGAAGCTGGACCGGAGCCGGTTTCAGAAAAAGATGCTTGCCAGTGGTTTGTTTGAGCGACTGCCCAGGTTGCAGAAAGAAACACCGGGAAGGAATCCATACCTGTACAAAATGAAGGAGCGGTGAGGTATAGGGAAAGTCAAGAGGATATTAATATATTTAGAGGAGCATACAACTACCTGGCAGCAACGTAAACGTACCTTATGAAAAAAAATTTGATTGTAATTCTTGCTGTGGTACTTGTATCATGCGACGGTCCTTCGGACAAAGTAACAGAGAGAGAATCAAACGCAGTAAGGGAACTTCAGTCAAGAATAGATTCACTATTCAATTCAGCCATCGGAGAAAATGCACCAGGTGCTGCTATTGCTATTACGGATAACCAGGAAATGATTTTCGGTAAAGGCTATGGATTACGAAATTTAGAATCCAAAGAGCCAATCACGTTGAATACAAACATGAGAATGGCTTCTGTCAGCAAGCAATTTACTGCGCTTTGTATTTTAACTCTCGTTGATGAAGGCTTACTTGCCTTGAATGATTCGATCATTACTTTTTGGGATTATCCTGTTTTCGAAAATATTACCGTTGAGCATTTACTAAATCATACCTCAGGGCTTGCGGACTTTGAAGAAGCCTTTATACAGGACTGGGATAGGAGTGAAATCGTCGAAAACATAGATATTCTGAATTGGTTGAAAACGAACCCAACACCATTGTTTAAAGCTGGAGAAGGCTGGGAATATTCGAATACTGCCTATTTGGTTTTGGCGCTGTTGGTTGAAAAAGTTAGCGGTCAGGATTTTGCGTCCTTTGCTAAAGAGGAGGTTTTTGGACCAGCGGGAATGAGTAACACCAATTTCTTTAATCTGGCGAAACCTATTGATATTAAGGAAAGAGCAAATTGCTATGAAAAGGATAGTCTTGGTAATTGGGTGAACGTGGACGGGTTTTTCATGAATGGAATTATGGGTGACGGGGCCGTATACACAAGTATTACTGACTATTTGAATTATGACAATGCCTTACGGAATCATACCCTGTTATCGGAGGCTACACGTCAATTAATTTTCAAACCAAGTTCAACTATCCGGGAAGGCTGGCCTGAATATGATCCCTTTTTAGATACCTATCCATTTCTCAAGAATCAAAAAGCAAGCTATTCCATGGGCTGGATTGTTACGGAAAATATTACGATGCATCGAGGTAGTTGGTATGGGACCAGAACGATGGTCATAAGGAGAACGGATGTGCCGGTTACGATCCTGTTATTTATGAATTCAAATTCTGACTATACCAAATTGGTTACAGAGACCTA
>CAYGOW010000372.1:0-4114 GCA_964351425.1 uncultured Roseivirgaceae bacterium | reverse complement strand
GCGTGACAGACTCCCGGATTCCTTCGGTAATATAGGTGCTCACCTGCCCGTTGCCTGTATCAAATACCAGAAATGCATCGTATTCAGGATATTTCTCCAGAAAGGCTATGCTTTTATCCACTCCCATAACCATCATGGCAGTGGCCAGCGCGTCGGCTTCCAGGCAGTTATTCGCAAACACGGAAGCACTCAGGATAGGACTTGCCTCCGGATATCCGGTCTTTGGGTTTGATGTATGGGAATACCTTATTCCGTCAATCATTCGATAATTGAAATAATTACCGGAGGTAGCCATAGCCCGGTTACTTAATCCGACCATTGCAATAAAATAGGTGTTTATTTCTGTTGACCCCGGATCCAGAATTCCAATACGCCATGGAGCGTCAATGTCTAAATTCTTACCCATGACCCGCACTTCTCCCCCTATTTCAACAAATGCATTGTCGATACCCTGATCCGCCAGGTAGTCAATAACCACATCCACTCCGTAGCCTTTGGCTGACGCACTAAAATCGAGCTCAAGCCGCTTGTCTTCCTTCCATACCTCATTCTCCGAAAAGCCTACCTTCTCAAAGCCTGTAAATACACGAAGGGAATCAATATATGTCGAGTCAGGATTTACTGCCTCCTTGGGACCAAATCCCCAGGCATTGACAAAGGGCATCACCGTAGGATCATAGGCCCCTCCGGTAATGGCATGTATATGACTGCTTACCTGCAGGACCTTTGGAAAATAGGGCGATGAAAAGGTGAAACTGCTGTCCCGATTAAAGCGGGAGATTTCTGAGCCGGGTATGTACGTATTGAGCGAAGCATTAAAGGCATTCAGCAGAGAATCTATCTCCGCCTTGAAATTCCTTTCATCAGGGTCATAGTATTTTACATTATAGACAATAGGCCCCATGGTCTTTCCATTAAAGGAAACCTTCGGAACCTGATCGGTTTGACGTACAAAATATACTATAGCTACCAGTGACACCAGTACGAGGGTATAAATGATATTCTTTTTCCGAGCGTCCATTTCCGTTAAAATTTTGCCGCAAGTTACTTAAATTGGCAGGGTTATAAGTAAATTAGTAGGAGGATTTGTCCGGCATCATTGGATATTCTGAGTAGTGGCAACGTATGAGAGAAGATTACTTACAGGCAAACGACGATAATCTCGATCCGGCAGATCGGGACATGGAGCGGGCACTTCGTCCCCTGTCATTTGCCGATTTTACAGGACAACATAAGGTGGTTGAGAACATTAAGGTGTTCGTTATGGCTGCCAGGCAACGGGGAGAAGCCCTTGATCATGTCTTGCTGCATGGCCCTCCGGGACTGGGAAAAACAACCCTCTCGCATATCATTGCCAATGAACTCAATGCCGGGATAAAAGTAACCTCGGGGCCAATCCTGGATAAGCCCGGTGATCTGGCAGGGCTTTTGACCAATCTTGAAGAGAATGATGTTCTGTTTATTGATGAAATCCATCGGTTGAATCCGGTGGTGGAAGAATATCTTTATTCGGCCATGGAGGATTACCGGATTGATATTATGCTTGATTCCGGACCGAGTGCACGTTCTGTTCAGATTTCGCTGGCACCTTTTACCCTTATCGGGGCAACCACACGAGCCGGATTACTTACCTCACCACTCCGGGCGCGATTTGGCATCAATGCCCGCCTGTCTTATTACGAGACGGCACTTCTCTCCCGTATTATTCATCGAAGTTGCGGCATATTGGATGCGCCGATTGATCCGGAGGCAGCGGAAGAAATTGCCAGGCGCAGCCGTGGCACTCCCCGGATCGCGAATAACCTGCTTCGCAGGACCCGCGACTTTGCGCAAATTAAAGGAGATGGCACCATTACCCATGATATCTCCCGAATTGCACTGGAAGCACTTGACGTGGATGATCATGGACTGGATGAGATGGACAATCGTATCCTGTCGGTGATTATTGAATAGTTTAAAGGCGGCCCGGTTGCTCTTTCAACAATCGCCACAGCCTTCGGTGAGGAAGCTGAAACGATCGAAGAGGTTTATGAGCCATTTCTGATACAGGAAGGATACATTAAACGAACTTCCCGGGGTCGGGAAGCTACAGAACTGGCGTATAAACACTTGAAAATAGTACCCCCAAGTCGGTCCCGCGGTCTTTTTGATAATCCCTGATGGCAGATGCCACCAACAGCGATCGAAATACGCGGTTAATCAAGGAATGGGCGCGTGAACTGGGTTTTCTGAAGTGTGGAATCGCTCGGGCTGATTTTCTGGCAGAAGATGCTCCTTTGCTGGAAAAATGGCTTAACCAAGGTATGCACGGGTCCATGCAGTACATGGAGAATCATTTCGAAAAGCGTCTTGATCCACGCAAGTTGGTCCCGGGAGCGCGTTCCGTTGTTTCGCTAATGTATAACTACACACCGGAAAAATCCTTGCCGGCTGACAATACCTACAAGATTGCGCGCTATGCCTATGGCACGGATTATCATTTTGTCATTAAGGATAAATTAAAATCCCTGATGCACCGTATTCATGAAGAGATTGGGCATGTTGATGGTCGTGTCTTAGTCGCTACCGCTACGGTCATCGAGCGCTACTGGGCAAAAAGAAGCGGGATGGGCTGGATTGGTAAAAATTCACTCCTCCTCAATCGCCAGCACGGCAGTTATTTTTTTCTGGCCGAACTAATCATTGATCTTGATCTTACCCCAGATCCACCCGTAGGAGATTACTGCGGTACTTGTACGGCGTGCATGGACGCATGTCCGACCGATGCCATTCCTTTCCCTTTTGTTGTTGACGGCAGTCGTTGCATTTCCTATTTGACGATTGAACTTAAATCTTCCATTCCCGGGGAGTTTAAGGATAAAATGGAAGACTGGATATTTGGCTGTGATATTTGCCAGGAAGTATGTCCCTGGAACCGGTTTGCCAGTCCACATACCGAAAAGGCATTCGATCCACACCCTGATTTAGCAGGAATGAAAAAGAGAGATTGGGAAGAAATGACAGAAGAAACGTTCCGGCAAGTATTTAAAAAATCCCCCCTTAAACGAGCGAAATATGCGGGTATTAAGCGGAACATAGAATTTCTGCGCACAGACACCTTCAAATAGCCGCATACTTCTACCCTATAAATGTCATTCACCGACTATTTTGGGGTTACAACTTCCTTTTTAACGTATTAATATAATCCAGGTGCAACGGCATAAACCTAACCGGGCATCTTGTGTTATTATTGCGTTTCTCATGAATCGAATACTATTGACCATATTGAGCCTGTTGTTGGTGACAACTGTTGTGTCCGGACAATACCTGACTGGTTTGACAATGAACCATGACGGAGAGACACGTCAATATGATCTATACCTTCCCGTAAATTATTCTCCAACAGAATCCCTGCCGTTAATTTTGAATATGCACGGATTTAGTGCTACCAGTGAAAGCCAGGCAGCCTACACAGATTTCCATAGCATAGCTGATACAGCACGGTTCATCATTGTATACCCACAAGGTCTGGTCAGGACAATTGATACCGGTCAAACCGGGACGCATTGGAACGCGTACTTTGGGACAGACGTCGACGACAAAGGCTTCCTGATTAAGTTAATGGATAAAATGATTACGGACTATAACATTGATGAGAGCCGGATTTATGCCACGGGCTGGTCTAACGGTGGGTATATGGCCTATCGACTGGCGTGTGAGGCAAGTGAGCGAATGGCAGCCGTGGCATCGGTCACCGGCACCATGATTTTTCAACAATTACCCAATTGTATGCCGTCAAATGCCGTCTCTGTTCTTCATATTCATGGCACCGATGACATGACGGTTAGCTATAATGGAAGTGCAAGGAGTATTGGCGTATCTGAAGTAATTTCTACCTGGATTGATAATAATGACTGCAATATTGCAGATGTTCAGGAACAACAACTTCCCGATCTTGATCCTGATGACAATTCGACTGTAACAAAATTTGAATATAATTTCTGTACCGTTAACACCGATGTTCACCTTTATAAAGTAGTGGGTGGCGGGCACACCTGGCCGGGTGCCGCCTTTGATGGACTCGAGTTAGGGCCAACAAACCGGGACATCAATGCCTCGGCAGTGATCTGGGAAT
>CAYGOW010000371.1:2824-4118 GCA_964351425.1 uncultured Roseivirgaceae bacterium | reverse complement strand
ACTATTTTACTATTTTCGATGCAAATCTACGTCAATTTTGTTTGCTTTACAAACAGGAAGGTAGATTTAACCGCCTGTAAACTTTTTTTGATATACCGTCGTTTGACCTTTTGGATACCCACTCCCATGAATATATATAGAACATTCCCGGCCATCTTCAGGTTCCCCATATTTATCGTCCTATTGCTGGCTGCCAGTTGCAGTGCGGATACGAACAAGGAGGTGCCTGTCAATGAACCTGCCGAACCGATTGTTGAATTTGTAAAAGCACCTGCATTTGCCGGTGACAGTGCATTTCATTTTGTACAGACGCAGGTCGAAATGGGCCCACGGGTTCCGAATAGTGATGCACATAAAAAAGCGGGTGATTATTATATCAGCAAACTGGAAGCGTATGGTGCCAAGGTCATCACCCAGGAATTCCAGGCGCCCAGCTTTGACGGAAAAACACTTCAGCTCAGAAACATTATCGCTTCACTTTACCCTGAACAGGGAAAAAGAATTCTGCTAGCGGCCCATTATGATTCCCGGCCGTTTGCAGACAAGGACGACGAACGCCAGAACGAGCCCATCGATGGCGCAAATGATGGTGCCAGTGGTGTAGCCGTTTTATTGGAGATCGCCCGGGTTTTACACACCAGTGATACTCCGCCTCCGGTTGGCGAGGATTGGGGCAATGATGCCACCTATCAGGAATACGTCCCGGTTGCAGCCGGATGGGACTCGTGGTGGTGCCTTGGATCGCAGTATTGGGGCAAAAACAAACACACTCCTAATTATTCAGCCTATTATGGTATCCTCCTGGATATGGTTGGTGGGGAAAACGCAAAGTTCTATCGTGAAGGCTATTCGATGGATGTAGCCCCAAAAATCGTGAATAAAGTATGGCAAACCGCAGCACGCCTGGGCCATAATGAGTACTTTATCCCAATCGATGGAGGAGCCATTACTGATGACCACGTATTTGTCAACCGCTACACCAATATTCCCATGATCGACATAATCCCCACCGATCCTGTGACAGAAGGGTTTGGCGCCTTCCACCATACACACGATGACAATTTATCGATTATCAGCCCTGAAACGCTCAAGGCTGTGGGAGAAACCGTACTCCATGTCCTCTACAATGAGCGTTGATCAGGCCCCAACCGCTTCTTCGGAATCCTGGTAATCAGAGACCGGTAAACAGCTGCACATGAGATTTCTGTCTCCATACGCACTATCAACACGTCCAACGGAAGGCCAGAATTTATTTTCACGCACATAGGCAAGCGGATAAATGGCCTTCTCTCGC
>CAYGOW010000371.1:0-2792 GCA_964351425.1 uncultured Roseivirgaceae bacterium | reverse complement strand
TGCGGTAGCAATGGCCGCCGTATGTGGGGCATATTTCAGCACGTTTTGCTCTTTACTATATAAGCCATTCTCTACTTCCCTGATTTCATCACGAATGCTGATCATCGCGTCACAGAACCGGTCAAGCTCTTCTTTCGTCTCACTTTCTGTGGGCTCAATCATCATTGTTCCCGCTACCGGAAATGATACAGTAGGTGCATGGAATCCATAATCCATCAGCCGTTTGGCGATATCCTCAACTTCAATACCGTTTTTCTTAAACTCTCGGCAGTCAATGATCATCTCATGTGCCGCACGTCCATTCTTACCGGTGTACAGAACATCATAGTGCCCTGTCAGTCGTTCCTTAATATAATTCGCATTTAAAATAGCCAGTTGTGTAGCCCTGGTGAGTCCCAGTTTACCCATCATGGCAATATAGGCGTAGGATATCGTGAGAATACTTGCACTTCCCCACGGGGCTGCCGATATCGAGGTAATCGCTTGCTCACCGCCGGTTTTTATCAATGGGTTGCCAGGCAAAAACGGTACAAGCTGCTTTGCAACTCCAATAGGTCCCATTCCTGGTCCGCCCCCGCCATGCGGGATACAGAAGGTCTTATGCAAGTTGAGGTGACACACATCAGCACCTATGGCAGCAGGAGAAGTAAGTCCTACCTGTGCATTCATATTGGCGCCATCCATATACACTTGTCCGCCATACTGATGAATGATGTCACAAATTTCAGTAATACTTTCTTCGAATACACCGTGTGTCGACGGATAGGTAACCATAAGCGCGGCGAGTTCATCTTTATTCTCTTCTGCCTTCGTCCTGAGATCTTCAAGATCAATATTTCCCTGTTCATCGCATTTAACGATCACCACATTCATCCCTGCCATCACCGCACTTGCCGGATTCGTCCCGTGTGCGGATGAAGGAATAAGGGTAATATTTCTGTGCGACTCATTCCGACTCTGGTGATAGGCACGAATAACCATCAATCCGGCATATTCTCCCTGTGCACCACTGTTCGGCTGTAGGGACACGCCGGCAAATCCGGTAATTTCCTTTAACCAGTCTATCAGGTCATGAAACATTTCGTGATAGCCAACCGCCTGATCTACCGGGGCAAAAGGGTGAATATTTCCAAATTCCGGCCACGTAACCGGGATCATTTCCGTAGTTGCGTTCAGTTTCATGGTACACGAACCGAGCGAAATCATGCTGTGTACAAGAGATAAATCTTTATTCTCCAGACGCTTGATGTAGCGCAACATTTCGTGCTCACTGCGATACATATTAAAAACAGGATGTTCCATGTAGCTGGAAGTCCTGATAAGTGAGGAAGGCCAGTTGAGAGTCAGCCGTTCGGACTCACTGCTCAGGTCAATATTGGCAGCTTTGCCTGCCGCAACCGAAAATACCCCGAGCAATTCTTCCACATCCGTCAGGGAAGTGGTCTCGTTGAGCGAAATACCAATGGTCTCATCCTCAAAATACCGCAGATTAATTTTACCTGCTAGTGCTGCCTTTCGCACAGCTTCTATGTTGGAGCAACGCACTTTAAGCGTATCAAAGTAAGCGGCGTTCAATTGCTCAAACCCAAGATCCTGCAATCCATCCTCGAGTAAACGGGTCAGGCCATGAATACGTCCGGCAATCTTGCGCAATCCGTCAGGCCCGTGATATACACCGTACATTCCGGCCATGACAGCGAGTAAAACCTGAGCAGTACAAATATTGGAAGTAGCTTTTTCCCTCCGAATGTGCTGTTCGCGGGTCTGTAGTGCCATGCGATATCCGGGATTGCCCTGTGCATCAATGGACGCCCCGATTATACGCCCGGGTAATTGACGCTTAAATGATTCTTTGCTGGCATAAAAAGCAGCATGTGGACCGCCATATCCCATGGGAACTCCAAAGCGCTGGCTGGATCCAAAAACAACGTCAGCTCCTTGTTCGCCCGGTGAGGTCAACAGCGCCAGGCTCATAAGGTCAGCGGCTACAGCAACCAGGATACCCTGTTCTTTTGCAGCAGCTATGAGTGCGCTTCGATCTTTGATGGCTCCATTGTTATCAGGATATTGAAACATGATCCCATAGACGTCCGGATCTGTTAAATCCATATCATCCAGTTTCCCTACAACCAATTCTATACCAACGGGTATGGATCGGGTGCTCAGGATATCAAGCGTTTGGGGGAACATTTGCTCATCTACCAGGAATTTATTGGCTTTTTTCCGTGCACCTGAACGTGCCCCGGCCAGCATGGTCATGGCTTCAGCCGCCGCAGTTCCTTCATCCAGCAGTGACGCATTGGCAATCTCCATCCCGGTCAGGTCAGAAATCATTGTTTGAAAATTAATCAGCGCTTCGAGGCGGCCCTGGGCAATTTCTGCCTGATAAGGCGTGTAGGCAGTATACCACCCTGGATTCTCGAGGATGTTACGCAGAATAACGGCCGGAGTAATTGTTGGTGAATAACCGGCTCCAATGTACGACTTGAATTGCTTATTTTTCGAGGCCAGGGTCTTGAAATCCTGCAGGAATACATGTTCCGGCTTGGCTTCGGGTAAATCAATGGTACCCTTCATCCGGATTGAAGCCGGAATAGTCTGATCGATCAGTTCTTCCAGGGAAGTAAGCCCTATCGCCTCAAGCATTTCCCGAATCTGTGTTTCGTCTGGCCCGTTATGTCGCGTGTCGAACCTCTCGAAATTGTTTACATCTAATTTCATTGTACGCTATCAAGTCTGATTTTCAACAAATATTCCATTACAGGACCCCTGGAATGGTGGTGCAAAAATAG
>CAYGOW010000370.1:0-4135 GCA_964351425.1 uncultured Roseivirgaceae bacterium | reverse complement strand
GTGCCGGACGTCCAAAAGTCCAATTAAAGGTTCAGTTGATGCGAGCCATTATTTATATCATTTCCCTGGTTGCAGGTTATCTGTGGATGGGGTTGGAAGGTGTTGCCTGGGCATTTACGTTCACCTCGATAATCATTACAGCGTTCGTCATGAACTGGATGAGAATTCATTACGCCGTTTCCTTTAATGATATGTTCAACGCGGTCAAATTGCCCTTCCTTGGTCTGTTTATAATTCTTCTAACCGGATTGGGAATAAGGTACGTTATGGATTCACTGGTATATGAATTGGCATTCTCACTCATCGCATTTATACTTGTCTACAGAAGGTCATTTCATAAGAACCTCAGGATGATCTCTAATTTGAAAAACAATTAAAAACATAATTGTATACTTGTAAATCGTGTAAAATTAGGTTTAATTCTTAATTATATGGGACAATCAATACTTCAACCAAGCTGGGTAAAAGGAACCAAATCAACACGGTTTGATCAGGTCCGTCATTTTTTTGTAGATAAAAACGTGCTGGATATAGGCTGTGTGGTAGGGTTTAAAAAACCCGACTGGATGCATGGGAATATTAACAAGGTCGCTAAGTCGGTACAGGGAATTGATATCGACAAGGAGAAAATTGACCTTATTAAGGCTGAAGGGTATAACGTGCGCTATGAGGATGGGCAAAATTTTGATTTGGGAGAAACCTATGACCTTGTACATGCCGGAGAACTCATTGAACACCTGGATAATTTCAGGGGCTTCTTTGATTCCGTGAAAAAACATATGCGACCGGATTCCCGGTTATTGCTTACCACTCCCAATGCGTTACGTGTCGGTAATTTTGTTTACTCCATGACCGGCGGGCTCAAGGTGAATGATGAACATACCTGCTGGTTCTGTAAGACAACGATGGCAACGTTGCTGGAAAGAAATGGCCTGGAAATAGAAGAAATGGGCTACCTTAAACACGAAACCTATTCATTGCCGCGTAAAGTAATGTCCAAAGTGATGCGGTCAATATTATCGGAAGATAACAAATGGAATACGTTATACGTCTACGCTAAGCTCAAGAGCTAAACCCCAATTTTATTGAAGGTCTTACAGATTATACAAAAAGCGCAACGAAGAGGGGCGGAGATATTTGCGTGTCAGCTTTCGGTCGAACTGCAAAAAATGGGGCATAAGGTAGATGTCGTTTACTTGTTTGATCAGGAGGACTTTCAGCTTGATTTTACCCTTACCTTTATACCCCTTCATGCGGATCAGTCGAAACGGTTTTGGGACTTTAAAGGGTATCGCCTTCTATCAGAAATAATAAAAAAAGGTCAATACGATGTAGTCCAGGCGAATGCCGGGGATACCCTGAAATATGCAGCTATCTCCAAAAAACTGCATGGGTGGAAAAACCCCCTGGTATTCAGGAATGCGAATAACATGAGTTCGTTTATTCGAAACCGGATTCACAAGGCGTTGAATCAATGGTTTCTGAATCAATGTGATTATTTTATTTCTGTCAGTGAGAATTGCCGACTGGATCTTGTCAACCTGTACCCAAGGGCCAAGGGTAACTCAAAAACCATAACCATTGGAACAATCGATTTTGCGCAGATCGAACCAGCAAAACATTCCGATGCCCATCCTATCCTGATAAATATTGGTGGCCTTGTTCCGGAAAAGAATCAGGAATTTCTGGTCAAGGTGTTTGCTGAGCTATTGGATGAGTACCCAAGTGCCAGGTTATGGCTGCTTGGTGATGGACCTGAGCGGAATAAAATTGAACAGCATATCGTTAACTTGCACATCGATGAATCAGTTGTTCTCTGGGGAAACAGACCGGATGCGGTGGCACTACTGAAAGCCTCTGATTTGATGGTCATGCCTTCCTTCATCGAAGGTCTGCCGGGTGTGATTCTGGAGGCCATGAGCTGTAAAATACCCGTCATCGCAGCAAATGTTGGAGGTATTTCGGAAGTCATACATGATGGTGTAACGGGCGGGTTGATGAACGGATATGATACCAAGGCCTACAAGAATAAGATCATACAATTCCTGAACGATGAAAAGTTGCGAAATACCTGCGTGGCTAATGCACAAGAATTAATTCAAACAAAGTATCTTCTGCCGAAAATCGCTTCCCGCTTCCAGGAAACGTATGCTGAAATTTCGGGTAATCAGCGTTAGGGATTATGTTATTCAATTCTCTTCCCTTCCTTATATTTTTTCCGATTGTCCTGCTCCTTTACTGGAGGTTTTTTTATACAAAAATTCAGGCCCGTGCCATTTTTCTGATTGCCGCCAGTTATATTTTTTATGGATGGTGGGATTATAGATTCCTGGGTCTGATCATTCTGAGCACATTAATTGACTTTGTTGTTGGCAGAAAAATCTATGCGGCCTCATCTTCCCGCACCAAAAAGACATGGCTGATGGTGAGTTTGTGTTCGAACCTGGGAATACTGGGTTTCTTTAAATATTTTAATTTTTTCACAGACTCCTGGGTCAGTCTTTTTCAGCAATTCGATATTACCTGGAACCCGGTTTTTGTCCAGATCTTGCTACCGGTCGGCATCTCATTTTATACGTTCCAAACATTAAGCTATACCATTGATATTTACCGGAATAAAATTGAGCCTGCAAAAAACGTATGGCTATTTGGTGCCTATGTAGCCTTCTTTCCGCAATTGGTAGCCGGCCCGATAGAACGGGCGGAGCACTTGCTTCCTCAATTCTCAAAGATCAACACCCTGAAGCGGTGGGAAATAAAAATTGCACTGAAACAAATTTTATGGGGGTTTTTCAAGAAAATCGTCATTGCGGATACGAGTGCCCAATATGTGAATCTGATTTTTGATAATCCCGGGGAACAATCAAGCTTTACCTTATGTGCAGGTGCCATTCTTTTTGCGTTTCAAATTTATGGGGATTTTAGTGGCTACAGCGATATTGCCATAGGTACCGCTCGCTTATTGGGGTTCAAGCTCATGGATAACTTCAAGTACCCCTATTTCAGCAGGTCCATACCCGAATTTTGGCGTCGCTGGCACATATCCTTATCTACCTGGTTTCGTGACTATTTATATATTCCACTCGGTGGGAGTCGCGTATCGTATCCGAAACGTATAAGAAACATATTTGTCATTTTTATGGTCAGCGGACTTTGGCATGGGGCCAACTGGACATTCGTCGTCTGGGGATTTATCCATGCGCTATTATTTCTTCCGAGCTTGTTGACTAAAACATCTCTGTTTAAAGCCAGTATTTTTCAAAAACCAGCACAGGAAAGTAAGTGGGTGTCATTCATTGCTATGCTTACAACGTTCAGCATAGTTTGTCTTGCCTGGATATTCTTTCGCGCCGAAAACCTGAACCAGGCAACATCCTATCTGCAAGCGCTTTTTAGTAATGGCAGGCTAGAAAATTCCATAAACATACCTGTCTATCTCTGGTTTGTTCTCGTCCTTTTCATAGTGACTGAATTTATTAGCCGGAAGCAGCGATACCCCATCTTTTTTTCGTCCAAAGTAGCATTAGGCCGTTCGGTTGCGTATTCCGTGGTCATTCTCTTTATCTTAGCGTCTCTATACTGGATCGATGAACAAACTTTCATCTACTTTCAATTTTAAACCCATGAAGTATTTTCTTTCCCGTCTGGTAGCTACGGGGTTGGTACTTATGGTCCTTCTTGTCCTGTTTGAACTAACAGGTATGGTCTTGTCCAGGACGGGACTCTGGCCACTTCCGGCACCTTCCTATTCTCAGGAGTATGTTAACAGAGTGAATATTCTTGCGGACAGAGATTCGGTAGTTGGTATATGGCGTGCGCCTGATATGACGTCCCGCATGACCGGGATGTGTTTTGATTTGGAGTATAGCTCGAATTCATACGGGGCACGGGATAAGGAATGGGATTTGTCAAAAAAAAGGGGTACGGTATTCCTGGGTGATTCCTATATGGAAGGCTATGGTGTTAATACAGACCAACGTGTTTCCGGGATCCTTGAACGTCTCACGGATATTCCGACATACAATTTAGCCGCACAGGGACATTTTGGTCCGACACAGTACCGGTTGATTTATGAGCGTTTCGAACCGGTAATTTCACATGACAAGGTCGTTGTCGGATTGAATCTCCCCAATGA
>CAYGOW010000369.1:2782-4179 GCA_964351425.1 uncultured Roseivirgaceae bacterium | reverse complement strand
TTTAAACATGAATTATGTTTGGTAATAGTGAAGATGTAAATGTTCTATGTGACTTAATTAGTTTAAAACGCTTTGATTATTGTACTTTCTACACTGTTGGTGAGGGTTCAGATGCCGAAAACATCAAGTGCAAGTCCAGCCGGGAGGAAATTTGAATGAAAATTAAAACCCTTATTCAAACCTGATTCTTCCGAATAACTTGTAGTCATGAAAATTCTTCTCAATGGGTTGCCATTCCCAGCGGTCCCTTTCTCCCGAATCATAGTCCATCCGATAAATATTCATCCGCCATTCCATACCGCTGGCAGGCGGTACGTTCCTTAAAGGTTTAAGCAATTCGAAGGGAATGAAGAACTCCGAGGTCCAGGAATCTACCGAGGCCATACTCTCCTTGTTCCCGCCTTTCACACTTGTCGCGTGTTGTATCCTCCGGTCGCCGTCATAGTGCCAGGGTATCCACCCCAGAAAGTCTCCGTCAAAATTTGGAATGATCAGAACAAGTTCATAGTCCAATGGGGATATCTCATACTCAAAGTAAAGGGGATAATTCTCATCCGTCCACAGAAACACCTCAACCACGTCTTCATTGTACAGATCCGCATTATCTTCCGTCAGCGTTGCCGTCAGCTTCTGATCCTCACATTCGATGAGGAAATACATACCACCATCAGAGTAAAGCACCTTAGCCCTTGTCCTCATAGTCGCACTATTATGTGTTCTCTGAGGTATCTCAAACCAGTCGGTTTTATCCCATTCGCCGGCTGACCCATCCCCGGTAATTCGAAAATTTGCCGTCTTCTGTATATGTAGTGGTTGTTCCTGTGCTAGGGTCATGATGGAGAAAAGGATTAGGCTGAATGTGCTGAAAAATTTCATTCATTCAATATAGTAAGGGGAAGGGAAATGTCCCAATGGATTTTACCGGACGGACCGAAGGAAATATCCCGTTTCATACAATGAACACCGCATACAGCTGATTTAAATAAAAAAAGCCCTGGCAATTTACCTGCCAGGGCCTTTTCTCTCAGTTTTCAATCCATCAGGATTTTAACTGAATTGGAATTACCTGTTTTGATTTGCTTCCGTAAGATTTGGATTCGCATCAATTTCAGCCTGAGGTATTTTAAATATCCATTCGTTATTCACGGAAGGACGCTCCTGCATGAAACCATCTCCGTAATAACCCAGATCAGCACCCGAGCCAGTCAGATCGAGGGGCTCATCCCAGCGGATGTGGTTTTCATAACCAAATCCTTCTCCATAGAGCTCAACATACCACTGGAACTTGATCTCGTCCATTAACTGCTCCTGGGTGGTGAACACTGAGGCATCATAACTGCTGTTACGCGCGCCCACAAGTTCCTGCAAAGCATCCTGAGAAGCGCCGATGTTATTCA
>CAYGOW010000369.1:0-2772 GCA_964351425.1 uncultured Roseivirgaceae bacterium | reverse complement strand
TTCGATCAGGTACATTTCCGAAGATCGCATGCCAATGATATCATCTGGATCAATGGACCCGGGATTCTTATTCTTGAATTTATAGTGCATGTACGGATGGGTATTATGCCCTGTATCATTCGTGCCATAAACGGTACGAATGGAATCCCTGACAAATATAAATCTGTCCTGATCATCATAGTTTGGATCCGTTGCCGCACTTCCACCCTGGTCATTATTAGCAGATGGGTTTGTATTAGGTGCTAACGGTAAAATAACATCCTTACGATAATCCGTATCAGGAATCTGATTGTATATCTGTGCATTGAAAATCTTAGGATTTCCTCTATTCTGGCTTCCATTAAACGTATTTGAAACCAGGTAGAAGTAGGATCTGAAGAAAACCGTTTCCGTACTTATCACGTTGCTTCCCCAAATTACTTCAGGAAGGTCAAGGGTGTTAAAGCCAGATTTCCAATCCGCTTCATCCATGAGTGGATACCCCTCTCTCGCCATAGCGGCTGCGGAAGCTGCTGTAGCCCAATCACCACTGGAAATTGCAATCCGTGCCTGGAGTCCGTAGGCAACATTTATATTCAGATTCGATTTACAAAATGTAGACCCTTCGCAACGTGGACTTGCTACTTCAAAGTAGGATATGGCTTCACTTATATCCGCATTCATTAAATCATACACTTCCTGTACCGGCACTCTTGGTCCGCTTGTATAAGGCGCCTCTGTACCAACTTGCAAAGGAACACCCGGATCAGAAGATGGATTGCCCACCAAATACCCTTTGGCAAAGTGAGTAACCAGGTCATAATATGCATAAGCGCGATAGGCATACGCCTGTCCTAAGATATCCGCCATTTCATTATCTATTGGCAAGTCTTCATCGATCACCTTGTTGATGATCGCACTTGCACTGGCAATGACATGATAGCGCTGGTACCACCGATGATAATTTATTCCATCGGTTGGTAGCGTATGCGCATTCCATTGAAGTTCATCCCTCAGCCAACCATTTCCGGGAGCTGAATGAATGATATTTCCAACGATGGCATCATCGGAGGATACCCAATAATGTTCCCCCGAAAATGTCGAGGATCCGCCAGGAAGTAATACCTGAGACTGTGCATATAATAAACGGTGAAGTCCATTTATAACAAGTCTCATATTCCCGGGTGTAGACAGTGCATCTGCCGCTGCAATCGCATCAGTCGGCGTTCTCTCCAAAAATTCCTCTTCACAACTGGTGCTAAACAATAGCAGGACAGGAATTAATATATATATTAAATTTCGTTTCATTTTTTCCAATTTTTAAAGACCAATATTCAAACCAACTGAAAAGATTTTATTCGGATTGTAGTCATTTCCAGACCCTGTTCCAGCCAGGTTATACTGTGGATTTAACCCCTGTCGTTCAGATTTAAACCAAAGATTTTCACCAGACACAAATAAGCTCAACTGATTAAGTCCTATTCTGTCAAGTAAGCTTGGGCTAAACGCATACGAAAGGTTGATATTACGTAAAGACATCCACGACGCATCCGTCAGGAAGCGCGTTGATTGTGTTTGAACCTGATCCGCATTTCCATTTTCAAGTCGTGGCACACTGGTAATGTCGCCAGGTGCTTTCCAGGCATTTAACTGATCAACGTGATGCGACTCTCCAAAATCCCCGCTGCCCATCATGGCTGAATAGCCATTATCCAAAATTTTGCCACCCTTCGAGTAAGCAAATAGGACATTCAATGTGAATCCTTTATAGCTTAATCTACTGGAAAATGAACCAATCAGGTCAGGAATGGAATTGTCTCCGGTAAAAGCTCGTCCGGCATCACCCCAGTCATTGGTAGTGACCTGATTTCCTTCACCATCCAGGACAGGTACACCATTTCCTGTTTCAGGATCATCCTCGAAAACATAATACAGCTGATCTCCTGTTTGTGGATCTACACCTGCGGAATGGTAGATATAAAAATCATACCGTGAGCGACCAACGTCCCATCTCTTCGATCCATTTTGAAAAGGATCCGGAATGCTGGTAATCTCATTTTTCATGGTGCTGGCCAGTGCCGTTAAATCCCAGGTAAATCCATTCACATTTCTCAGTATATGGCCGGTAAGGGCAATTTCAACCCCACTATTGTACATATCCGCTACGTTGTCCGGAATTTCAATCAATCCATTCGAAGGAGCAATAGGAACGAGGTATAACAGATCTGTAGAATTACGCTTGTAATACTCTACTGAACCTTCAAGGATGAAGTTAAACAATGAAAAATCAAGCGCTACGTTAAAGCTTTCGATGGTTTCCCAAGTTAATTGAGAATTTCCCAGATCAGTTAAATTTATGGCCGGGTTACCCGCATTTGAAGTCAGACCATATCGTGCCTGCCAAATATAAAAATCTCCCAGATCGTCATTTCCGACTTCCCCATATGATGCTCTGAATTTCAAGTCATCGACAAAAGAAACATTACTCATAAAGCTTTCTTCACTGATTCTCCATGAAACTCCGGCAGAATAAAAATTACCCCACCTGACGTCAGGTCCAAATTGAGAACTTCCATCCCTTCGACCGGAAAGCGACAAATAGTATTTGTTGTCATAGTTATAGTTGACCCTGGCCAAATAACCTTCCAGGCCTCTATCCGTAGTAGATCCGCCAATACTTACAGGAACTGAAAAGTTGTCACTCTCGAAAATCCCTTCAGCAACCTGCGTTGTCGCGAATGTATTATTACTGGAAAAGTTCCGATAATAACTCTCATGTCCAATGGTTACATC
>CAYGOW010000368.1:539-4183 GCA_964351425.1 uncultured Roseivirgaceae bacterium | reverse complement strand
TTATGAGCCCGACTAGCTACCAGCTGCTCCACCCCGCGATATATCTAAACAGCATCGTTTTGCTGTGTTTTTCTTAATCGGACTACAAATCTATGAGAGAGTACGGTCATATGCAACCTTCGCCATAAATATTTATCTATTCACGGAGATACTCGCTCAGAGTCTTTGTACCACTTCTGATTTTGAGTTATTTTATCAATCAAATTCAGTTACCGCCAATCTCTGCCCCATGTCCCCTGAACAAAACAAGAAAAACGCCATCGCCTTCTACAAAACAGCCTATGAGGGCCAACCTCAAAAAGCAGTGGAATTATACGTGGGTGATCAATACATTCAACACAATCCAGATGTAGCCAATGGCACCCAGGGATTCATTGACTACTTTGAACGGATGCAACGGGAATACCCTGAAAAATCCATCCGCTTCGTTCGATGTATCGCCGAAAATGACCTGGTAGCACTGCATACTCACCAGGTGTGGCCGGGCAACGACGAATACATCACCATGGATTTCTTCCGGTTTGATTCTCAGGGAAAAATCGTTGAACACTGGGATGCGATTCAGCAAATCCCGGAATCAAGTGCCAATCCTAATACGATGTATTAGAGCATTCCGGAATATTCCATGATTGTATTCTGGGGGAAATCTCACTAAATTCATAGATCAACCAACAATTTTATCATGGAAAATTCACGCATAAATCATGCTGCCGTGTGGGTCTGTATAGTCGTTATTACCGGCCTTGGTTTCATTTGGTACGGACCACTCTTCGACGAACCCTGGATGGAAATGGTCGGACTGGATTTAGATACTGTCATGGCTAATCCCCCTGGTGCCGGCGCCTGGATAACAAATGCAATCGCCACCATCATCCCGGTCTACGCCCTTGCCTGGCTATTTACAAAATTGGGTGTAAATAGCGCGCTGAAAGGAATGTTGTATGCACTTTTCATTTCCTTTGCCTTCCACTTTCTCTCCAATATGACCGGTGATATGTTTGCCTACCGGCCCTATGAATTAAGCTGGATCACCGGAGGATTTGATTTGGTTGCCATGGCGGTTACAGGTCTGATCCTGGGAGGATGGCGCAAAACTGTCCCTTCCGGGGCACCTGCTTAACAAGGCTCAATAAAAGCTTCTATAGCCGTGTAATACGGACCTCCCTGAAGCGTATTGTGCCCTTCTCGGCGGCCTGGATTGCAATGAATCCTTCTGTAAGCCTGTTGTCCTGATAGTCTGCTGTCATGACGTCATTTACCCAGACCTGAATGTGTCCGTCCAAGGCCCTGATTCGATAAGCATTCCAGTGACCGATTGTCTCCACATGGGCCAAAGGCTCTTGTTTGGAAACAACCGAGCCCGTGCGGTATGACTGGTTTGGATGAAGGTCCCAGATATTTATCTCATAACAGGTCTCCATGGATAATTCCTTTTCAGCACAGCGTATAAAAACGCCTGAATTCACTGTGCTATCCGGGTAAAATTCAAGGGTAAGCTCGAAGTTGCTATACGCATCATTGGTCATTAGCCAGCCATTTTCACCATCCGCCTGGCCGATAATCTCCCCGTTCTCAAATCGCCAGGAAGCCTCACCCCCTTCGTACCATCCGTCTCCATTTTCCCCAAACAGGGTTTCGGGCTGAGAGCACCCGCCAGTCCACAGGAGCAGGATACAAACCGTCACAAGTTGAATACAATTCTTCTCGTTCATCATAATCATTTTAAAGCGAATGGAACCTCTTTTACCGGCGGCAATTCAATATTCTCCCGTACCACAATCTTCATAATTTCCGGATATTGCCAGGCATCAAATTGACCAGCCTACAATGGCATAGGCGGTGGCTACTTTAAATACATTGCGACGCTTAAGTTCGGAGAATAATTTATTGAATTGCATGCATGGGCCCTTTCAGCCGGGAAATTTTCAAGGTGTCAATATAATAAGAAGAAGTTGCATATGATAGTCCCATGTATAGGTTCGCTATTTGCGTGCATCCCTTCGGCCCCACAGGTAGAGCCCTGTTCCAATCGCAATCATGACCGCAGTCATCCAGATGGAAGTAAAACTCACCTGGAACATCAGCCAGATACAGGCCAGAATTCCCAGAACCGGCACAAGGTACCCGCCCTTCAGGACAAATCGACCGGGTCCTTTGAACCGCGGGCGAAGTACGGGTACGGCAGCGCAGGTCATGGCATAGAGGACAGCCCTGACCAGTACGGTCATGGCCGCCAGGAAAATAAATGACCCCAGGGCGGCGGAGACAAATGTCAAAATTCCAAAAAACAGAATGGAGTTGGTCGGGGTCTTAAATTTTTCATGTACCACACCGAACCATTTCGGTAATGATCCCTCGATGGACAAAGCGTAGGTCACGCGCGTCGTGGAGAATATCGCTCCGGTGAGATTGCCTCCTACGGAAGCTACCACGCCAATCATCAGAATAACGGCCCCCGTATTTCCTAACAGGGCATTGGATACGTCCAGCAGGGGAGTGGTGGAAGCGGCCAATTCCGGCAGTGCCGCCTGGCTAACCAGCTGAATAAGAATATAAAGGCCGGCCACAATGCCCAGGCCGAATAATAAGGCCAGAGGCATGTCCCGTTCCGGGTTTTTTGCTTCCCCGGCAATGACAACGACACTTTCAAAGCCGACATACGCATAAATCAGCAACAAGGCGGCAGCACCAAGGTCGGAGGTTGCAGGAACAGGTGTATCAAACTGAGGAACGATTTCAGAACCGAGTAAAATGAGTCCGCCGAAGGCTAGTCCAATCGGGACGGCAAATTTGATAAATGTAAATACCGCGAGGGAACGAATGGATTCAACTGCTCCCAGCACATTGACCAGGGTCAGGAGTCCGCAAATTAATGCCAGTACTATAAGCCGGCCGCTTCCTTCACCGGCGGCCGGAAAGAAATACCCAATGCTGTCCACCAGCAATACACTGTTGGCGGCAAATGAAATCATTCGGGCCAGGTAGTACAACCAGCCTGCCTGAAAGCCAATAAATTTTCCAAAGGCCTGCGTACCGTATTGAATGGGGCCGCCGGTTGCGCGGAAATAACTTCCGAGTTCGGCAAAACATAAAATAATGGGCAATATGAGCAAGGCACAGAATCCATAGATAAACAGACTGTATTCTCCCGCTAACCGCGCCGCGCCACTGGGGAGGCCGAAAATACCGGCTCCAATGAGTCCGTTTACCACCAGCATCCAGAGGCCTATGACCCCCAGTCGCCGGGGAAGTTTTTCGTTCGGAAAAGAAGAATCGGGGGAGTTGTTCACTGAACCAACCAGGTCGTTTTTAAAATTTGAAAGCCTGAATATAGCGAAAAGGGATGAAAAGCAGGGAATTTTAAAATGAGGAGGGTTGAGATCCCGTGCTGCCGTTTCATATGAGCCGGTCCACAGGACGACCTCAGCCTTTCTGTCATCCTGTACTGAAAGGAAAATATTCTATGAACGGTTCAGCTTGGACGCACGGGATCTTTACACGTTGTGCTTGTGAGGAAAGCGTGTTGTAAAGTGCTATCAACAATAGCTGTACAAGACAGGAATTATTAGTTATAAGAATAACCAGGTACCACTAAAGCCCCATTCATTTACCGTCACTTGATCAGCCGCATTTCCTTTCCGGTA
>CAYGOW010000368.1:0-529 GCA_964351425.1 uncultured Roseivirgaceae bacterium | reverse complement strand
CTGCCGGAAATCAAAAATATAATCCCTGGAGGCAATGGGAACAACCAACCTAACGTGATCCACATCCCTTCGAGGCAGAAAAACTTTTCCGCGAATGCTTTCCCCGGGCCTCAGTATTTTTTCATGCAGATATTCATCGGGAAGGTATTCCAGGTCTTCAAACTCCTTCATCTGCTCCATCTCCAATCCCGCCTGTACCAGGTCCAGGGTGAGCAAACCGGCAAAAGTAGCTACGTCACGCGCATTGGAGCGGCGGGAATCCGCAGCGGTCCAGATTTCCTTACTAAAATCTTTACTGTCCTGAACCACATCATTTACTACCAATGCCGTGGCCGCAAGCACCAGCACAAAAGCAACTGCTTCCCGGCTTTTAATGGTAGCCTTTATGTCTTTATTGACTCGCTCCTCATTCAATGCAAAAACACCCCTGGCATTTTCCACTGCCTGACCAAAAGAAGTGTGCACCTCCTCGCCCGGGGCGAGCGGAGCAAATGGATCATAGGAACCGTAATAATAAATCGTGTGGGGG
>CAYGOW010000367.1:0-4196 GCA_964351425.1 uncultured Roseivirgaceae bacterium | reverse complement strand
AAAACACTGACTACATGGCTGATAAACGGGTACTTGTAACCGGAGCGGCAGGTTTTATTGGATTTCACCTTTCAAAACGCTTATGCGACGGCGGATACCAGGTTACAGGAATTGACAATATCAATGATTATTATGACGTCAAGCTGAAAAAAGACCGTCTGTCCATCCTGGAAAAACACCCTTCATTCTCCTTTAAAAAACTTGCGCTTGAAGATAAGGCGGGAATTGACTCCCTTTTTGCAGACAAAAAGTTTGATTATGTGGTAAATCTTGCCGCGCAGGCCGGGGTAAGGTATTCTCTTACCAATCCCTATGCGTATATAGACAGCAACATTCATGGTTTCCTGAATATCCTGGAAGGATGCCGTTACAATGATGTGAAACATTTGGTCTATGCAAGTTCGAGTAGCGTGTATGGCGCAAACACCGCCATGCCATTCTCCGTGCACGACAATGTAGATCATCCGTTGTCGCTCTATGCCGCCACAAAAAAATCCAATGAACTTATGGCGCATACGTATTCCAACCTGTATAATCTGCCAACGACAGGTCTTAGGTTTTTTACCGTATACGGCCCCTATGGCCGTCCTGATATGGCGCTGTTCTTGTTTACTAAAGCTATTCTGGAAAACAAGCCTATTGATGTGTATAACAATGGCGAAATGAAGCGCGACTTTACCTATGTGGATGATATTGTCACAGGGATAGAGCGTCTGATCCCTACCATCCCGGCCGGTAACCCGGATTGGTCGGGTGATGATCCGGACCCCGGTTCAAGCTTTGCTCCATACAAGATTTTTAATATTGGAAACAATAGTCCGGTTCAGCTCATGGAATTCATTGAAGCGATCGAGGAAGCGCTTGGAAAGAAGGCGGAGAAAAACTTCATGCCTCTGCAGCCCGGCGACGTTCCTGCAACGTATGCCAACGTGGAGGATCTTATGCAGGCGGTAGGTTTTAAACCCAACACCTCCATTCGTGAGGGTGTTCAGCAATTTATCGACTGGTATAGAAATTATTACGACGTGAGTGTATAACTATGGAAAAAATTGGAATCATTGGTTTAGGATATGTTGGCCTGCCTTTAGCCGTGGCTTTTGGCCGAAAGCGTGAAGTGGTCGGATTTGACATAAACCAAAACAGGATAGCGGAACTTCGCAGGGGACAGGATCACACGCTTGAAGTAACTCCTGAGGACCTTAAGGAGGCCTCTATGCTATCATTTACACATGAACTGGAAGACCTGAGGGATGTCACACTGTTTATTGTCACAGTTCCCACACCCATAGATAATTACAAAACGCCCGACCTTACCCCGCTCATTTCAGCAAGCTCCGGCATTGGCCAGGTACTGAAAAAAGGCGATATCGTTATTTATGAATCCACGGTTTTCCCCGGATGTACTGAAGAAGTATGCGTTCCGGTGCTTGAGCGTGTAAGCGGACTTGTCTACAATACTGATTTTTATTGTGGCTATTCTCCCGAGAGAATAAATCCGGGCGACAAAGTGCACCGCCTGGAAACGATCAAAAAAGTCACCAGTGGCAGCACCCCTGAAATTGCAGAGAAAGTAGATGCCCTGTATCGTTCTATTGTGACCGCAGGAACTCATAAAACCAGCAATATACGAGTTGCCGAAGCGGCCAAGGTAATTGAAAATTCGCAGCGAGATTTAAATATTGCCTTTGTCAATGAACTGGCAGTCATTTTTGGGAAAATGAACATCGACACGCATGAAGTGCTCGAAGCTGCAGGGACCAAATGGAATTTTCTTCCGTTCCGGCCGGGTTTGGTCGGCGGACATTGTATTGGGGTGGATCCGTACTACCTGACTTACAAAGCAGAAAGCCTGGGGTACCATCCTGAGGTCATTCTGGCTGGCAGGCGAATTAATGACAACATGGGATTATTTGTCGCCAATGAAGTGATCAAGCTGATGGCCAACAAAGACAACCCCATTAACAACAGCCGTATACTGATCCTTGGCATTACCTTTAAGGAGAATTGTCCGGATATCCGAAACAGCAAAGTGATTGACGTAATACGGGAATTGGAAAGTTTCGGGGCTCACCTGGATATATACGACCCTATGGCCGAAAAAGAAGAAGTCAGGCGTGAATATGGCGTCGAGTTAATAACCACCCTTCCGGAAGAGACGTACAATGCCATTGTCCTCGCAGTAGGGCATAAGGAATTTGAGTCACTGGATTTGGACAGTCTGACGAATGAAAAGACTGTGATATATGATATCAAAGCGTTTTTTGATAAAAATAAAGTTACTCGCAGATTATAAAAAATAACTACTATGGCCAGTAAAATAATTGTCACCGGGGGCGCCGGATATATTGGATCTCATACTTGCGTGGAATTGGTCGCAGCTGGCTATGAACCAGTCATTATCGATAATTTCTCCAATTCGGAACCCTACATGGTGGACAGGATAAATGAACTCACCAATAAGGATTTGAAGGTATATGAAGGGGACTGTACGGATATAGAATTACTTCGAAGGGCCTTTTCTGAAACTGAAAACCTGACAGGCGTGATCCACTTTGCTGCTTTTAAAGCGGTGGGAGAATCTTCTGAGAAGCCCCTGAAATATTACGAAAACAACCTTGTTTCAACCATCAATCTTCTGAAAGTAATGCAGGAGAAGTCTATACAGGGTCTGGTATTCTCTTCTTCCTGTACAGTATACGGTCAGCCTGACGTACTCCCTGTAACGGAAGAAACACCGCTAAAGCCAGCTGAATCGCCCTATGGCCGCACCAAGCAAATGTGTGAAGATATCATTCATGATGTATATAAATCAGGCACCCGAATCAAAGCTATTTCTCTACGCTATTTCAATCCGATTGGTGCGCATCCATCCGCGCGAATCGGTGAGCTCCCAACAGGCGTCCCCAATAATCTAATCCCGTTTATCACCCAAACGGCAGCTGGCCTTCGTGAAAAACTTACTGTATTTGGTAATGATTACGACACCCCGGATGGAACATGTGTCCGGGATTATATTCATGTTATCGATCTTGCCCGTGCCCATGTTGCTGCGATCGACCACCTGAATAGTGTTCCTGAGGAAGCATATTATGACACATTCAATATCGGAACAGGACGGGGCAACTCCGTTCAGGAAGTAATCGATACCTTTGAAAAAGTAAATAACGTTGCACTAAACTTTGAAGTTGGTCCAAGGCGTCCCGGGGACGTGGTTACCACCTATGCCGATGTAACAAAATCTTCCGAACAATTGAATTGGAAAGCGGAGCATTCACTGGCAGATGGCTTGCGTGATTCCTGGAACTGGCAAAAACAACTCAAATCATGAAAGGAATCATCCTTGCAGGGGGCTCCGGAACCCGTTTATTTCCACTGACAAAATCAGTCTCAAAACAGATTCTCCCGATCTATGACAAGCCGATGATCTATTATCCATTGTCAGTATTGATGATGTCAGGAATTAGGGAAATACTCATTATCTCCACACCTGAAGACATTCATCATTTTGAAAACCTTCTTGGAGATGGGAAACAGCTTGGACTTAGCATTAGTTATGCTGTTCAGCCTAAACCCGAGGGACTGGCTCAGGCTTTTCTGATCGGCGAATCGTTCATCGGCAATGATTGCTCGGCCCTGGTGCTGGGCGACAATATTTTTCACGGTCACGACTTATGCCATTTGCTGGACAACGCCATGCAACGTGAGAACGGCGCGAGCGTATTCGCCTATCACGTGCACGACCCGGAACGTTACGGCGTAGTCGAATTCGATCATCAGGGACAGGCCGTCAATCTGGAAGAAAAACCGCTGAATCCGAAGTCCAACTACGCAGTCACCGGGCTGTATTTTTATGACAATAACGTGGTCGATTACGCCAAAAGCATCAAGCCCTCGCATCGCAATGAACTGGAAATTACCGACGTCAACCGGATTTATCTGGAAAACACTGCGTTACAGGTTGAGATCATGGGGCGCGGCTACGCCTGGCTGGATACCGGCACGCATGAATCGCTGCTCGAGGCCGGCCATTTCGTGGCGACGATCGAGCACCGACAGGGGCTGAAAATAGCGTGTCCGGAAGAGATCGCCTTCCGGCAAGGCTGGATCGACGCGGCGCAATTGGAAACACTAGCCGCGCCTTTGGCTAAAAACGGCTACGGCAGGTATCTGCTGCAGGTACTCAACCGCAAATACTA
>CAYGOW010000366.1:2194-4203 GCA_964351425.1 uncultured Roseivirgaceae bacterium | reverse complement strand
ATGGCGACGGCGCGTGTGAACACGAAATTGCGGTTAACGTAAACGGAAGAACGTTTACAATTACTGAAGAATAGGTATTTATAGCCGGAACCCCATTGTTTCGGCTATACTTTACATTTTTTACCGTGGATTCTACTAAAGCAACTTCCCGTTCTGATGAACAAACGCATTTTCGCGCCGTGGTTGAAAAATACCAACGGCGCGTTTATGGTATTGTCAGGAAAATGGTCATTGACCATGATGATGCCGATGATATCGTGCAGGAAGTCTTTATTAAAGTTTGGAACAACAGGAATAAGTTTGAGGGCAAATCAGAGATCTTTACCTGGATATACCGAATCGCGGTGAATGAAAGCCTGCAGTTTTTGAGAAAACAAAAAAAACGCAGTCTCTTCTCTTTTGGAATCGACGACCAACTGGTCGGTAAGCTGGATACTTCCCTGGGGCCGGATGCAGACGAAATTGAACGAAGCCTGCAAAAGGCCTTACTTAGTTTGCCGGATAAACAGCGGGCGGTGTTTCACATGAAGTATTATGATGAGCTGACCTACGAACAAATGGCTGAGGTTTTAGGAGGCACGGTGGGAAGCTTAAAAGCCAGTTATCACCATGCCTCAAAAAAAGTTGAAAATTTTTTAACTTCTTCATTAAACCATGCCTGATTAATTACATCTAACTAATAAATGATGTCAGATAAAAACCATAGCAAACGAAAAGACCCCTTCCAGGCACCTGAAGGCTATTTTGACTCGCTCGCAGATCGCATCGAATCAAGAATCGAAGAAAGTCAGGATACACCTGGCAAGAAAGGGAAGGTAATCGCTATGCCAGTTCGGGCAGGTTGGGCTGCCGCTGCAGTTATTAGCTTACTCGCAGTTTTCTGGATTACGACAAAAGAAGAAGTAACACCTTCTTCTGAAGCGCTTATCGCGGAATTATCGGACGAAGAAATCATTGACTATCTCGTAGCAACAGATTTGACGCTGGACGAGATTATCGAATCCACCAACTTTGCCCCGGCAGAGGCGGATAGCCTGCAAATTCAGGTAATGCCTGACTTTGACCTTGCACCTGGTGAAATCGACGAATTAATTGAATTGTACGATCTGGAAGAACTTGAAAACTCTTAATCATGAAAAATATAGTATTTGGTCTGCTGATTTTAATCATCCCTGCCTTCGCTCAGGCACAGGATCAGGCTACCCGAGACAAAATCGAAGCAGCAAGAATAGCCTTTATAACGGAAAGGCTCGAACTGACACCGGAGCAAGCCGAAAAGTTCTGGCCGCTTTATCGTGAATACCAGAATCAACGGGAATCCTTACGCCAGGAATTCATGGAGGCGCGACAGGGCGTTCAGAAACAAGACCTGACCGAAGAAGAAAGTAAACGTCTGATCGAGCTGGGCCTTCAGTTTAAGGACCGGGAAACGCAACTGCAAAGAACATATTCCGAGCGAATGGCACGGGTTATTTCGAATCGGCAAATTCTCCAGTTGCGAAAGACAGAGGATGACTTTCGCCGAATGCTACTTCAGCGACTGGAACGACGACGTGAAATGCAGGAACGCATGCAACAACGTAAAAAAGAAATCGATAACTGATCCAGCATGAAATGTCGGCTCAACAGCGCCTTGTTAATAGGCGCTTTTTGTATTTTCCTCACCGGGGCCCATTCGGCCCGGGCACAGGAAAATTCAACGCTGGATTCTCTCTACGCCGAATTAGATCAGCTCTTTGCCAATGACTCCATAACGGATAACCTCTTTGCAGACGCAGACAGCCTGCTCGCACTGATGAAGATGCGGTTTCATAGTATGAGTATTCGCGCCTCCTACACGAGCGAGGTGCTGACCTCCGGCAGAGACCTGGGCTATTCGCAAAATGGCTGGATCACAGGAATTTCCTATTATCATCCCAGTGGTTTTTATGGAGAGGCCACCGGCTACTTCAATTCGGCCTATTCTCCTCAATATTACCTGACCGACCTGGGACTCGGCTATCTGTTAA
>CAYGOW010000366.1:0-2184 GCA_964351425.1 uncultured Roseivirgaceae bacterium | reverse complement strand
GCCATAATTTCCTCGTATTTGACGAGAATGTTGACTGGATCTTTAATAAAAATGTACAGGTCTCGGGTTATTATCAGCGCAAGCGATGGGAAGCAGGGCTGGATTACCGCTATCTCTATGGCAAAGAATCGGCTCACCGGATCACAGCCAGCGCGGCATCACGGCTGACCTGGGAAACAAATTGGCTCGATCGGATCATGCTTATCCCCTCGGTGTCCATGCAATGGGGCAACAGCAACATTATCTATTTCCGACAGAGTGAAACACCGCTGGCCGATTTATTCTCCATTATCCGGGAGAATGAAACCTATCCAGATCTGAACAAAGAGCAAATGTTTCGGCTGACACTCCTTCTTCAACAAGAACGGTATCTCATTGCTACCCGGTATCTCCTTGAACAGGGATATACCTTGGAAGACATCAATAATCTGATCCTCGATTACCAGGATAGTCAGTTCAATCAGTCAAATGCCTTTGGCCTGATGAATATTGCCCTGAACCTGGGAGTGTCCCTGAGTAAAGACCGTTGGAACCTGTACATGAATTACTCCTATAATTTCCCGCAGGCACTACCCGGTGAAGAGTATACCTACGAAAACAATGACTACCTGAGTCTCTCCCTATTTTATACACTGGTTTGGGCAAATAATAAATAATAACAGCCGGACACTGGCAAGCCAATGAACCGGCTGTCACCGCCACAACATCAGAATTGAATGCGGTACATGATGTCAGGAAAAAACCCTATCTGATCCACCGTATTGATTGCATCGGTAACTTCATTGTATCGTCTGACAAATTCATTTTGACGATTCGTGACATTTTGCAGGTCAATGAAGAATTGATGGGAAATGTTCTTATTCCTGCTGTTTAGCCGCACCCCTAACTTGACATCCCATCGGAAGTAGGGCTTGTACCGCTCGCTGAAAGCGATGTCTTCCATAAGCACTTCACGTCCACCATTCTCCCGGGTAGCTTCCAGGTCAATCGGAGTGAATGGCGACCCGCCCGTGGTAGAAATCCGTGAATCAACCGTCCAGGCATGCTGCTTGTCAGAACCAAATTTCCACTCCTTCCCAAAAAGAATGTTCGCTACGTATTGATTGTTAAATGCTGTGTTTCGCTCAATACCATCACTGCCTTCATAGCGTGAATTATACAGGGAACCTGTAAAGAGAATGTAGTACTGATCGTTGAAAAACCGCTCAAGAGTCAGCTCCACGCCATAATTATAACCCGTCCCTTCATTTACCAGGCTTCCCCGGTCATCGAATACAAAATCTGCTCCTTCATTGATCACTGAAAACGAACTGGCCATTTGTTCGACCGGCACATCATACAGCGACTGATAATACGTCTCTGCTTTTAGATGCCAATTCGTTCCAATAAACCGGTCGTACCCAAGTACAAAATGATGACTCTTCATAAAATCAAGCTGATCGTTGGTACGGATACTTTCCCCGTTCGACTGCCTTTCCTCCCGAAAGAAAATAGGCGCCGGTATCATTTGCGAATGCCGGCCATACGCAAAGGTAAGCGTCTGATTATTGCCAGGCTTGAAACTAACTGCTGCCCGTGGCTCGGCGGTGAAGGAGTCGTTGTAACTGAGGAACTGAGAATGAAATCCGCCTGTGACCGACCATCGGTCCGAAATATTATATTCTGCCTGTACAAACGACTGACCCAGATGGTAGGTGTCATTTACATCCACCAGGGTGAGAAAGTAATCAGGGACTCCATCCATATTATCGTCCGGAATCTCCGGACGGTTATCGCGATCAAGCGTCGTGTAATCCACCTGAAACGTCTGGTGCAATAATCCGGCAGTCATGTTCCAGCGAGCATTGAATTTTTTGGTGAGCTGACTGCGGAAGGTGTAGCGATTCTCCCGGTTTTCGACGTTTGTGGCCTCAAATTTTCCGGTTTCAAGCCCTTCCATATTTCGGAGAATGTTATCCTGCAGGTAACTATTGTAATTGGTCGATGCTGCCAGGGTGCTACGTAAAAGAGTCGTCTTATTGATACGCAATGTATGTGTCAATCCCGCAACACCCAGATCATTCTTTACAAATGCATCCTGATTGGGGTTAGCAAATAAGTCATTCTCATCAATTTCATCCCCGAGGAAATCAATATTGCTTTTACCACCTAACCCGAATAATTCCAACTTGCCCCACGAATATT
>CAYGOW010000365.1:0-4218 GCA_964351425.1 uncultured Roseivirgaceae bacterium | reverse complement strand
ATAAGGAACCGGAGTAACATTTACATTCAGGCCATCATTCACAGCCGCCAGTCTTCGGTTTGTGGTCATCAGTTTAGCCCGGTTAAAAAGCTCACCTGGCTGGATATCTACATAATCCATAAGCAACGGCAATTCTTCGCCATCTGAAAAGATGTGAATTGATCCGATTTTCATTACCTGCCCTTCGAAAATAGTAAAAATCAGGTCTACCTGATCCTGGGAGACAGGGCTGATAACTGCAGTAATGGTAAAAAACAGATACCCGTTCGTCTTTATCAAAGGAGTCTCCGGGTCGAATCCCAAAGGATTCATTGAGCACCGCGTCTGAATAGGCAACATTGCCATTCCATGAAATATTTCTGATGATTCGTCCCTTGTATTCCGAATTGCTGTCATCTGCTGTGGCAAGCCCTTCAATTTCATTGACCGGACTGGATTCTTTTTCAAACATGGAACAAGCAGCCAGGCCGGTGAGTGCCAGGGGAATTAGAATCAACAGGAAAAGATGGTTGAGGCGATGGATGGAGGGTTTTGATAACATGACAATTCGTTTTGTGATTAATTTATTGGATAAGCCCAGCTTCAAGCGCTGGTCTGCCTGACAGGTATGTGCGAACAGAAACTCAGCATATGACTTGGGGGTGCCGCAGGTACTTACCACGTATTCATCGGCAAGGAATTCATGGACTTCATTGAGGTATTTTTTAAAATGGTGGATAGCCGGGTGAAACCATAGGAGGACCCTGGCCAATTCAAAGAGCAGATTGTCCCAGGAATGATATCCCCAGACGTGAGCATATTCATGCAGAACAGCAAAATGCCTCGACGTGGAGTTCATTCCTTTTCCGAGGAAAATAAGTCGGAAAAAGGAGAATGTACGTTTAGTTGCAGGAGAATGTATAACAACATAATTCTCCGTGTATTCCCGCTCACCCGACAAGTACAAATTCCTGATGGCTAAGGCTTCCCGGACCAGAAGGGAAAGACGAAAGGCAACGCCTGTACAGTATATTGCAAGCAATATCCCGAGCCAGGAAAAAGGTCCCGGGTTATTTATCGATTCGGGCGAAGTAAATTCAGGGCTCGACAGCTGATCAGGCGACAGGACCAATACCCATTCGGACATGCCAACCGTTTCTTGCACCGGGAATGCCGGATATATGAAGGGAAGGGTCAGACTCAATACAAGTCCGGCAATAAGGTAGGTCCGCTGCATGGCAAATAAGCGGATTCTGCGAATGAACAGGACATAAACAATCCAGAAAAGGCAGAGTGTAACAGAGACCTGGAGTAATAAAACAGGAAATGAAGGCATGTTATTTATATTTTAATCTAAGATATAACTTATATTTCAGTTTTACAACTGATAAATACGTTATATAACGTAACTATACGTTTTTGATAATTGTCTATTGGATAATGACGATTTCTGCAAATATTTATGGCATCTGCCTCTTTTTTTGAAAATCTTGTAGTAAATTCATTTTTCCCAAAATCCATCACAACGTTACTATGGCAAAGAAATTAGACCAGGTTGATCTTAAAATATTATCTGAACTGTCGGTAGACGCGCAAATGCCCTACACGGAGGTCGCCAAACGGGCCAATGTGTCGAGTGGTACGGTTCATCTACGCATGAAAAAAATGATGGATGCGGGCATGGTCAAAGGAACTACTTTATCCATGGATTATGCGAAGATGGGATGGACAGTTAGTGCATTCGTAGGTATCTATTTGCGGGATACCTCGAAATTCAAGGAAGCATACGACGCGCTTAAATCCATACCCGAGGTCGTCAAGATCCATTATACCACGGGTCGTTTCAATGTATTTATTAAAATCCATGCGCACGATAATCAGCATCTGAAGGAAATTTTACAGGACAAAGTGGAGCCAATTTCAGTAATTCGTCGAACCGAGACGTTCCTGTCCCTGGAAGAATCCCTGAACCGTCATATTCTGTTTGACGAGTCGAATTAATTTTTAATTCTTCTTTTTCTTTTTGAAGATATTCCCGATTGACTCGAGAATATCTTTCCGTTCGTCGGCTTCCCCATATTTCCGTTCGCGCTCGTCATTCTCCCGTTTATTTTCACCGAATAAATTTTTGAAGAACCCGCCATCTTCCCGGACCGGGTCGCAGCGAAGTTTGTACATCACGCGACGGGAGGGAGGAGGAAAGCGCATGCGCGTGGTTTGATTAAATTCAGGATCACTGTTAAGTTTCTGGAATATTCTGCCAAATACAGGCAAGGCCATATTGGCTCCCTGGCCCAGACGTGTAGTGCGGAAATGAATGCCCGGATCATCTGCACCGGTCCAGACGCCAATCACGAGGCGCCGGTTGAATCCGATGAACCATCCGTCGGCATTTGATTGCGTGGTTCCGGTTTTACCGGCCAGCTCATTTCGCAGTCCATACGTGGTGCGCAGTCGGGTGGCTGTGCCTTCATCCACCACACCCTTAAGCAGCTGCATCATGATTTCTGCAGTCTCCCGGGACATGACTTGTTCTTTTTCACGATAGTAGTCAAACAATTCAAGCACTTCTCCCTCTTCATTCTTGATGCCTGTGAGGTAGCGCGGTTTGATACGTCGTCCGCCATTGGCAAATACAGAATAGGCTGTGACCATCTCCATAAGCGAAATATCGGCCGTACCGAGCGCAATGGAAGGCACTTCAGGAAGGGTTGATTCTATCCCCATATTTTTCGCCAGTCGAATCGTAGGGGCAATTCCAACTTGTTCGAGTACTTTAACCGACACCGTATTCACCGATTGGGACAGAGCACCGGCAAAGCTGTATTTATTGTCATATTCGGAAGGATCGGCGTTCCCCGGGCTCCAGTTTTTAAGGTTGGTATATTCAACGCGTGCACCGGATGTATAGGAACATGGGTCCATGCCGGCTTCGAGGGCTGCAGCAAAAACAAACGGCTTAAAGGTCGAGCCTACCTGCCGCTTGGTTTCCTTGTTGACGTGATCATATTTGAAATATTCATGATTGATTCCGCCTACCCAGGCGAGGATATCCCCTTTGTTAGGATCCATGGCCAGCACACCGGTCTGGAGAATGTTGATGTAATGCTTCACTGAATCAATCGGAGACATATCCACAAGCTGGTCACCACCTTGCCAGCTGAATACTTTCATTGGATATTTTTTCTCCATTTCCTGCATGGCCTCCTCGTTTGATTTGCCCTCTGCGATCAATGCCTTATACCGTGGGGAACGTTTAATGGCGTTTAGTAAAACTGAGCGGTTATCCCGCCAGGGCTGCTTGTTCCAGTGGGCATCAAATACCTTTTGCAGTTCTTTCATATGAACGGCCACAGCATTCTCCGCATATTTTTGCATGGAGGAATTTATGGTCGTATATACCTTCAGTCCGTCTGTGTACAGGTTATAAGGCGAACCGTCGGGCTTGGTATTTTCCGCACACCATTTTTCAAGTTGAGGTCGGAGGAATTCCCGGAAATAGGTAGCCAGCCCGGTACTGTGAGTAATTTTATGATAGTCCAGTTCAAGCGGCAATTGACTCAGAGAATCTCTCTCTTCGGGTTTCAGGTACCCATACTTTTCCATCTGGGCCATAACCACATTTCTTCTTTCCAGGGATTTCTCAGGATTTCGTCGAGGATTATACGTGTAGTTGGCCTTGAGCATCCCAACCAAAACTGCCGCCTCCTGAATAGTCAGCCGTTTTGCCGGCTTATTAAAAAAGCGTCGGGCGGCCATCTCGATTCCGAAAACATTGTCCCCGAATGGTACTGTATTCAGGTAATGGGTGATGATCTCTTCCTTGGTATGTACTTCTTCTATTCGTTTCGCCATGATGGCTTCACGCACTTTAATGACTGGCATGTACCAGCGTGACTGGTTGCTTCGGGGAAACAGGTTTTTCGCAAGCTGTTGTGTCAGGGTGCTGCCACCACCGGCGCTATTATCTCCCATCAGCAGGGTTTTGAAAACTACACGAACCATGCTCCGGTAATCAATTCCGTCGTGCTCAAAAAAACGTACGTCCTCCGTTGCTACCAGGGCATTGATTACATTCGGACTGATCTCATCATAATCAGTTAACGTCCGTTCCTGAATGTAGTAGCGGCCGAGCAAAACACTGTCCGCACTATACACTTCGGTAGCTGCGTAATTGTCAATGTCCTTGAGCGCATCCGCGGTGGGAATTTTTCCAAACAGACCTGCCCAGACGAGAAA
>CAYGOW010000364.1:0-4225 GCA_964351425.1 uncultured Roseivirgaceae bacterium | reverse complement strand
TATTTCCGGAAGTACCTCTCTATCCCGGCCGCGGGCTTGTCCTGGTCACCTCTCCGATCGAATCGCTCCGTTTTCGCGGCACCTTTCACATGGAACGCGGATACTACTATTTTCGAAACCTGGGCAACCGCGTTTTATTCGGCGGGGGGCGCCATTTGCAAATGGAAGAGGAAACAACCACTGAATTTGGTGAAAATCCCGTGATCAGGGAAAAGCTTGATTACTACCTTAACGAATTGATATTGCCGGGAGAAGAGTTTAAAATCGACTACAGCTGGTCGGGGATCATGGCATTTGGGCGTAACAAAACGCCCTTTTTAAAGGAACACAAGCCAAATATATTCATGGGCGTCCGGCTTGGCGGAATGGGAGTTGCCATCGGGACACATATTGGGCAAAAGCTCGCAGAAATGATGACCGGAGTGTGAAAGTTTTACTATATTCGAAGCTAAATAACCATTTTGCATGGAGCATTCTCATAAGAAGCCTTCACTTGGCTTATCCCTGATACCGATCCTTTTTCTCGTTCTCCTGCTTGCTTCGAATGTTTACATATATGGGGATGATGCCTCCTATGGGCCCAACCAGATGGCGCTGTTATTCGCTGCGGCATTGGGAGGACTTCTTTCTTTTCCGTTAAAATACACCTTTGATGAAATCCTGGATGGCGTTGTAAAAAGCATTAGTTCCGCGCTTGGCGCGATTCTCATCCTGCTCATGATTGGCTCACTGGCAGGCACATGGCTGATCTCAGGGGTGGTCCCGGCTATGATTTATTACGGCTTGGATATCCTGAACCCGACGATCTTCCTGGTGGCAGCGGTCGTTGTCAGTGCTATTGTGTCCATTGCTACCGGAAGCTCCTGGTCTACATCAGCTACCATCGGTATCGCCTTAATGGGGATCGGGCAAGCCCTTGGTATTTCAGGCGGTGTTGTCGCCGGTGCGGTTATATCCGGGGCCTATTTTGGAGACAAAATGTCGCCGCTCTCAGATACGACCAACCTGGCACCTGCGATGGCCGGCACTGACCTTTTCACCCACATCAAGTACATGGCCAAAACCACCGTACCCTCCATCAGTATTACGCTCATCATATTCCTGATCTGGGGATTTACCATTGATGGGAAGAGTGACCTGGGCAATGTGGCCGTAGTACAGGAGGCCATCGATAGTAAATTCAACATCAATGGCTGGCTTTTTCTTGTTCCTGCGACCGTTATATTCCTGATTGTTAAAAAAATGCCTGCCTTACCTGCACTTCTCATTGGTACCCTGATGGGTGGTTTATTTGCTTTTATTTTCCAGCAGGATCTCCTGACCGAACTGGCCGGTGGCACTTCTATTACCCTCAAAAATGGATACGAAAGTATTCTCACGGCCATGTTTACCGATGTCAGTATCGTCACCGGTGACACAATGGTTGATGACTTATTAACCTCCGGCGGGATGCAAGGGATGCTGGATACGGTCTGGCTGATTTTGTGTGCGATGGTCTTTGGAGGGGTTTTGGAAAAGAATGGCATGCTCAAACGAATCGCCAGCAGCATTATCACCCTGGCACACAGCACCGGCTCACTGGTCGCCGCGACGGCAGGCACCTGTTTTACGTTCAACCTGACTGCCTCCGATCAGTATATCGCCATCGTGGTACCCGGGAGAATGTTCCGCAATGAATTCCGTGAACGCGGACTCGCGCCTGAAAATCTTAGCCGTACCCTGGAAGACAGTGGCACTGTAACCTCCGTACTCATTCCATGGAATACGTGTGGTGCCTATCAGTCCTCTGTACTGGGGGTAGCTACTCTTACCTATTTGCCTTTTTGCTTTTTCAATATTATCAGTCCGTTCATGACAATACTTTTTGCGTATGCAAACATTAAAATTGAACGAATTGATCCGACGAAAGAGCCCGCTGACTCATGATGTTTCCTGCAAATATTACCAACGAAGAGATAAACGAACTGGACCTTCATCAGTACGATGGAAAAATCGTTGTTATTTCTGAAGAAAAAAAAATCAGGAAAGCGCTGGATGAAATTCGCCGGAGTACGGTAGTGGGGTTTGATACAGAAACAAAGCCCAGCTTTAAAAAGGGCGTCAGGAATGATCCTTCACTCCTCCAGGTCGCACTGGAGAAAAAGGTTTTTCTTTTCAGATTAAATTATACGGGCATAACGCCTCACCTGGCTGACTTCCTGTCCGACGGGGATATAAAAAAAATTGGGGTTGCCCTTCGGGATGACATAAAGGAATTACAGGCCATGGAAAACTTTTCGGCCGACGGATTTCTGGAGCTGCCTAAGCTGGTCAAGCCACTGGGGATCGAAAGTAATGGGTTACGAAAATTAACCGCCATCATTCTAGGCTTCCGAATCAGTAAGAGTGCCCAAACATCTAACTGGGAGAATGAGACTCTTACGGAAAAACAATTGGCCTATGCGGCAACTGATGCCTGGGTTTGCCATCAGATGTATGACAAACTGGTCAGGCAGGGGTATCTTCCGTAAATGTCAGCGTAAGCTCAGTGCCGGTAGAATTGAGTAAATCGATTTTTCTCTTCAGCGCTTCTTCATAGTGTATATTCACCTTCCCCTTTAGCAAACAATCCATCTCAAATTGCTGGTCGAGAACGGTAAGATCAAATTCATCGATGAGTCGCATTACCTCATTGGTGGAATCGTATGGATATTTTAACTCAAGGGAGCGGGTTATCTGCCGGCGGACCAGGGGCGCGGCTTTGATTGCCTCCGCGGCAGCCGTTTTATACGCATGGATCAATCCGCTCACTCCGAGTTTTGTTCCCCCAAAGTACCGTACCACCACGGCCAATACATTTGTCAGATTTTCAGAACGCAATTGACCGAGGATAGGATCGCCGGCTGAATGACCCGGTTCGCCATCGTCGTTGGCACGAAACAATTCTCCGTCATTGCCCAGGATATAGGCATAACAGTGGTGGCGTGCGTCATAGAATTCCTTTCGCAATTCCTCCAGGCGCTCTTTCACATCGCTTTCACTCGATACCGGATAGACGAATCCCAGGAATTTGCTCCCTTTTTCCTTGTATTCTCCGCTGGCAGGTTCCTTGACGGTTCGATAGCTGGCCGGTGTATCCATATGGACAAAGGAGCAACTTTCAGCAGGATGGCACAAATTCCTGGCGCAAAAATAGATTTACGTCGTTCCCGTTCTCAGTGCTTCTTGCCTGATTATTTTTTTACTTTCCCTCCCTTTAACAATTCCTTCTTCGCGGTCAATCCATACGATAGCTCCGGTCGGACAGCGTTCGATCGGAATTCTGGTCTGCTGGCTGGCGGCGTGATAATTAATGACCGGCAGGTTATTCCTGATCTCTATGAGGTTGCCCGGTGCGTCCATGGCACATTTTCCGCACGCAGTACAGCCAACCTCACAGTCCTCCAGCACTTCATCGCCGGCTTCCAGATTTTTACAAGCGACCCAGAGACGGTGGGATGCGGGATGAATAGAAAACAAATCTTTCGGACAAATATCAACACAGTCGCCACAGGCCGTACATTTATCCTCATCAACCACAGGGATGGACCACTCATTCATGGTAATGGCATCGAAATCACAAACCGCCTCACAGTCACCCAAGCCAAGGCAACCCCAGAAACACCCTTTGCCACCACCAGATACCAGGGAAGCGGCCTGACATGACTTCAATCCTTCATATTTTGCCCTGTTACGCGCCACATTGATCCCGCCTGCACACGCCAGCCTGGCGACACGTGCTTCTTCTGAACCGGCATCGACACCCAGGTAGGCAGCAATGGCTTGCCTGTCTTCCGGACTACCCACCGTGCATTTGCCCGGCAAGGCCTTACCACCTACCAGTGCCTCGGCAAAAGGACGACACCCCGGATACCCGCAAGCACCACAATTCGCGTGTGGCAACATCTCCTCCACCTTATCAATGCGCGGATCTTCATACACATACAACTTCTCTTAAGATTTCAATCCACTTAATAAATTATCTCTGCCCATTTGCCACCGGCAACAAGCTCGGCTTTTCGGGTTTCCCATTTTTCCTTGGAGCCCATGATTTTTGAGAATGCTTTATCGAGATTCTCCTTGACCTTTTCATAGCCTGCCACATAGAGATAGGTGTTGGCGTGGGAGAGCATTTCAAGTATTTCCTCAGCTCTTTCCTCCATGGCGGCATCAAGGGAAATGGGGTCTGACCAATGAGGTCTCGGGC
>CAYGOW010000363.1:304-4226 GCA_964351425.1 uncultured Roseivirgaceae bacterium | reverse complement strand
ATTAAGTGGTGTTAAAGAACGCCTTTCGGTCGAATTCAATGTGAATCTTGATGACCTGATGCAGGAAGAACCATCAGAAGAACCTGTCGATCAGCAGTCATTGGAGAATTCTGTTCAGCGGATCAAAGACCGGCTGGAACGCATGGGGCCCATTAACCCGATGGCCATGGAAGCTTATCAGGAAATAAAGGAACGAAACGACTTTATTACCGAACAGCGCGAAGATTTGTTAAAAGCGAAAGAATCATTACTTACCACGATTGATGAAATTGATCAGGTGGCAAGAGAAACCTTCCTAGATGCCTATGAGAAAATAAAGGAGAATTTCATTAAAGTATTCCGCAGTCTGTTTACGGAAGAGGACGATTGCGATTTAAAATTAAGTGACCCGGAAAACCCATTGGAGTCTTCCATTGAAATCATGGCTAAACCAAAAGGGAAAAGGCCATTAACGATCAACCAACTATCCGGAGGGGAGAAAACACTAACCGCTACCTCCCTCCTGTTTGCTATTTACCTTTTGAAACCTGCACCGTTCTGTATCTTTGATGAAGTAGATGCTCCGCTGGATGATGCCAATATTGACAAGTTCAATAATATCATAAAAACATTCTCCGAGGAAAGCCAATTCATCATTGTAACACACAACAAACGCACCATGTCAAGTACGGATGTGATCTATGGTATCACCATGATCGAACAAGGTGTGTCCCGTGTGGTTCCGGTGGATTTACGCGAACTGGCCGACTAATCCGATATCGAGCGCCGCAGGTTATCGCAAATGATTGCGGTGGCCATTCCAACATTCAATGACTCAGCTTTGCCATAGGAAGGTATGGTGATTTTTTCAGTAAGAAGTCTTTCGACGTCTGATGAAATGCCGTGTGCTTCGCTACCCATGACAATCCATCCTGAGCCTGGATAACCAAAGGAATGAACATCTGCGCCATTGAGGTCTGCACCGAATGCGGGAAGGTCCTGGGTAGCTATAAATTCCGGTAACGATGTGTAGTATACCGGGACACGGGTAAATGATCCTTTGCTTGCGCCTATCACCTTGGGATTATAGAGGTCAGGTACATTGTTGGAAGCAACAATTCCCTTGATGCCGTACCAGTCAGCAATGCGAATGATGGTGCCAAAATTACCCGGATCATTGATATCATCCAGCATGATGCCGTACCCATTGTCCAGTTTCCAGCGAGTATTTGGCTTGGTATCCACTACGGCCAACGCCCCGTCATTAGTCCGGAAGGTGCCTGCAGCTGATAATTCATTCAAAGACGCCGCTTCTATAATTTTGGCTCTCGCGACCGAACTGGCATACTTCTCCAAAAATTCGGTGGTTGCAAACAATTCACTAACAACAAAGTCTGATTCCAGCACTTCGAGCACGCTTTTTGTGCCTTCAACAAGAAAGGCTTGCGAGGCAACCCTGTATTTTTTTAATTGAAGGGATTTAATGAACTTCGCACGAGCCTTTGAGATCATAATTTTTTATCGCGACTTGAAGAGTATACGCCGACTTTTGCTCCTTATACCTATTGCACTGTTTCTTTCAGGCTGTCTGGGTACACGCTATCTCAAAGAAGACGAAAAATTATTGGTGAAGCAAAAGGTGGATGCACCTAAACAAATCAATTCCGAAGAATTAGGGCAACTCTTTGTACAATATCCAAACCGGCAAATTCCAATCATACGCTTTTCCCCCTATGTCTGGCTCTATTATTTCGGAGAAAAACGGTACGATGTGGACGAATACCGAAGTGAAATAACGGAAGAAGAAGCCAAATGGAACCTGAAGATCGCTAAAGCTGAGGCCGCGGGCAAGGAAAAAAAATCACTCAAGTACCGCCGTAAACGAAATAAAAAGCTGGCAAAAATTGAGTCCAAGATCGAGGAAGGTAATATCTGGATGCGATGGGGCGAACCGCTGGCCATATATGATACATCAAAAACGGTAGGGTCATTAAACCGGATCAATCTCTACCTCCAATCCAAAGGATACTTCCAGGCAGCAGTGGATACCCTGGTCAAGGTCAAGAAAAAAAGGGTGAGCATCACCTATGAAGTGGATCCCGGTCCCCCCTACATCCTTGACAGCCTTTTAATCATTACGGGTGACTCAAATATCTCGCGGATCATTGAAAAGAGTAAAGACGAGTCATTATTGGTAAAAGGGGAAAATTATGATCAGACCAACCTGACCAAAGAAAGAGAACGGATCGATAACCTGTTGAAGGACCATGGCTATTTCGCATTCTCCCGGCAATACATAGAATTCCAGGTGGATACCTCCTTTACCGGCAGACAAAAAGTCACCATCATCACCAATGTTAATAAGCCGGCACGTGGTGCCGATCACCGGATCTATGCCATTGACTCTGTTAACCTGGTGACGAATACCAATCAAGGAGTATTGCCCATGACCTCCACGCCAAAAGAAGAATATAATGGCATTCAGTATATCTTTATTAAAAACCGATACAATAAGAAGGTTCTGGACCGGCGTATTTTTATAGACAAGGACAGTCTGTACAGTCGATCGAATACCTTCAATACCCAACGGCAACTGGCCAACCTGGACGTGTTTAGGTTTATTAATATCAATTATGATTCAACAGGCGGACAAATGGTGGCCAATATATTCACCAGCCCCCTGCCCAAATACCAGATCACCACCGAAGCCGGGGTGAATGTTACCCAGGGCTTTCCGGGGCCATTTCTGAACCTGTCGTTCAAAAGAAGAAATGTCTTTGGCGGTATGGAGACGTTCGAAATCAGCGGACGCATCGGATTCGAAGGGGTTGCACCAGCGACGGCTGTACAGGATGTCTATACAAGCGTCGAAGGAGGGGTGAATGCCGCACTGACCTTTCCTCAATTCCTTATCCCGATCAGTGCCGATGCCAAACGCCGGCTGGGAAATATTAACCCTAAAACCCGCTTGGCCCTTGGGTACAACTATACCGACAGGCCTGAATACCGTCGAAGGAATACGAATGCTTCCTTGTCGTTTTCATGGCAGAAAAATAGTAACAGCTTTTTCCAGCTGACACTCAACGATATCGGAATTATCCGGTCATCCTTGTCTTCCGATTTTGAAAACCTGCTGGACTCGCTGGAGACTGAAGGAAATAACATTGTCAATACCTTCAACCCTCCCTATGTGAGCAGCATGTATTTTACTTCCACATGGAATAAGAATAGCTATGGCCTGAATTTCATCAATTCCAGGTATTTCAGGTTGTTTGTTGAAAGTGGCGGAACAACGTTAAATTTCTTTGGCACCGATTTACTGGAAGGGGAAAACCTGGAGTACTACCAGTATGTCAAGGTCAATACAGATTACCGCAAGATCCATCCGGTTAATCGAAATACTACCGTTGCCTGGCGAATAAATGTCGGGGTGGCCAAACCCTATGCGAGCAACGGGATTCTTCCCTATGAAAAGTATTTTTTCGCCGGGGGCAGTAATGGTATCCGTGCCTGGCGCCCCAGGCGACTGGGGCCGGGAGGCTTTGTCCGGATCGACTCCGCGGCTAATACGGTAAATTATGACGTCGAACAACCGGGTACTATTCTCCTGGAAGGAAGTGTGGAATGGCGCCAGAACCTGATCGGGTTCATCGATTATGCATGGTTCTTTGATTTCGGGAATGTCTGGACTTTTGATGACACACGTGAAGAAGCGGAGTTCAGGCCCGATAAATTTATTCGACAAATCGCCGTAGGATCCGGTCTGGGTATCCGACTGGACTTTTCATTTCTGATCCTCCGACTCGACGCCGGCGTTAAAGTCTATGATCCGGCCAGGCCGCAGGGAAAACGATTTGTTTTATCAAAAGGCTTCTATGATGCACCGTTTACCCGTACTGCTTCGGAGACCGTCATTTTTAATATCGGAATCGGCTACCCTTTC
>CAYGOW010000363.1:0-246 GCA_964351425.1 uncultured Roseivirgaceae bacterium | reverse complement strand
GCCAGCACCTGTTCCATGGCTGCAGCCACTTTGTCGGCATTGGGCAACATGCGATCTTCGAGCGTTGTGTTGAGCGGAATTGCAGGCAGATTAGCGGATCCAATCGTCTTCACCGGCGCATCCAGGTATTCAAAACACTCCGAGGCAATTCTCCCGCTTATCGCTTCCGCGAACGAATTCAATTGAGGTTCTTCGGTCACGAGTAAAACACGGTTATGCTTTCTGACCTGTTCGGTGATTAACTCC
>CAYGOW010000362.1:2919-4230 GCA_964351425.1 uncultured Roseivirgaceae bacterium | reverse complement strand
CTAACTTATATCAAAATCCGGGCTCAATCCAAATCATTTAACCTTCAACCATGCATCCCATGAAAAAAACTGTCGCTCTTCTCTTTCTGCTTATTTTCGTTGCTTTCGTTTCCCGGGCACAGGAAATAGTGTTTCCCGCCATACAGGGCTATGGTGGTGTGAATACGGTGCCTTTTGAGGTAGAAAAGCCTGATCCTGATAAAAAGTACAGATTTGTAATCGAATTGGGAGACAGGATAGTCGACAAGGCTTTGGTGGCAGATATGCTGGATTATGCAGCACGTATGTATAATTTACATCGCTACGCGGGAATTCCCAAGGAGAATATTGAGCTGGCCATCGTAGTTTATTCCGGTTCAACGCCCATGGTCCTATCCAACCAAACCTATCGTAAAAGGTTTGACCAGGAAAACCCCAATACAGCCTTGTTGGACGAGCTGCATAGAAACGGCATTCAGGTAATTGTCTGTGGTCAATCCATGATGAAGCAAAAACTACTTCCGGAGGACATTTATCCGGGAATTAGAAGGGCGGTGTCGAGGTTTACCGCTACAACCGATTTGCTTGGAAAAGGGTACCAGCTGTTCGTCTTATGATGGGGATAAGCCAGAGACGGCAAGATCACGGGATGTGTTATCTCACAATACAAAATGTAACTGGGAGAGAGTGAAATTTTTAACTAATTAAATCTCAAATTTTAACCACAATAAATTGTCCGAGGTACAAGTAGGCATGGTTACATATCGAAATAATAATATCATTTGGTTGATGCTACTAAATGATTTAGTAGACGATTGAAATTCTGATAATCCTGGAAGGTTTCAATTTTTCATATACTCCTTAACAAGCAGTGATTTGGAGGTGGATGAATTCATTCTCAGATCCTTAACTTCCGAATACTCTTCAGATTTAATGAAGTTTTGGAACGCTTCTATTAATTCCCATTCCAGGATAATAAATCGGTCAGGATTCCAGTTGCCGTCTCCGGGAACGAGCCATGTATTTTTCTCGGTACTTTTGAGTTAAGGGTGCTACTTTTGTTCTGTATTGTTCATACATGAATGAATCGAGCACAGTGATTTCGAGTATAGTGAAAACCCTGGGTTTTGTATCCAATTTTGTTTCGTGGTTTCTGCTTGAATAGCTATTGAATTTGCCTGCAGAATGGCCATAAGCGTGATTATTCATTCTGCCATTCGTGGCACTCGTTATAGGACTTATCAGTTATGTCAGCAGGTTCATCCCGCTTCAGTCATAACAGGTTAATATTTTAGATTTTTTAGATATTACCCCAAATTTGTTAACATGAAA
>CAYGOW010000362.1:2469-2909 GCA_964351425.1 uncultured Roseivirgaceae bacterium | reverse complement strand
ATTTCTCTGATGTTATTATCAGCCTGCCAGAACCAGGGTCCCCGGTTTAATCACGTCATGTTGTACGTCAGCGACCTGGACCGGTCCATAGAATTTTACACCTCCGCATTTGATCTTGAGGTTGAACGGGTTGATCAGATGCGTCGTACAACCCCGGAAGGTGATGAGGAATTGGTTGAAGTAAATATGGCTTTTCTCCGTTTTCCCGGTCGTGATTTTGTCCTGGAAATCGCCCAGAATACCTCAGGTGACTCGGACCGTCTTTCCCATTCCTTTCAGCATATCGGGGTTGATGTTCGTGATATTGAGCAGGCGGATAGAAGGGTTCTAGCTGCAGGGGCTGAATCTTACAGTCCGGTCAGAACAGCAGAAGCAAATGACACTGTCGTCCGACTGGCCTTTTACACCGGACCGGACGGCGAAATAATTGAGCTGATCCA
>CAYGOW010000362.1:0-2398 GCA_964351425.1 uncultured Roseivirgaceae bacterium | reverse complement strand
TTTGGTAACCCATTCATTAACTTGTAAGTACTCTTTGATTGTGCCTCTTATCTTGTCATTTTGATACAATACATTTTTCAGAAAATTATTCTGATAATCCACAAGGGCCACAAAATCCAGAATATTCGACATCGAGACCTGATCCTCTTAAATATTCAAGTCTGCTACGAATCTGGCATGCGCCGGATGTTGATCAGCCCGCCTGCCGGTCGGCAGTGATGACGGGGTAGGGCTCCTAGTCTTTGTCTGGAAATGACCGCCGATTCGGTTATGTACTAGAGTAGTTTTCGAACCCGTTCAGGAGATCCTGAAACAAGTTCAGGATGACGATCGAAAGGCGATCGTCACTTGCCAATACAGAACTTTGAAAAAATATTCGCCAATAAATCATCGGTCGTAATCTGCCCGGTGATCTCGCCCAGGTAATGCAGCGCCTGTCGGATGTCCATGGCCAGGAAATCCCCGGTCACGTTGTTGTCCAATCCGGTGAGCACGTCCTGCAAGGCCTGCCTGGTCTTAAATAAATTGTCGTAATGCCGCACGTTGGTCACCAGGGTGTCGCCGGTTTTGAAATCTTCCACGTGTACCACTTCCAGAATTCTGTCTTTTAACCCTTCAAGGTTCTCCCGTTTGTCGGCTGATATCGTGATGCTGCCCGGGATCTTTCTCAACCCTTCCAGCATCTCCGTACTGGCCACGTCTTCTTTATTTCCAATCATCAAAAAGGGTATCCCCTGGTTCTCCAAACGATTCAATGCACGGTTCATATCAACTATACTATCATTCTCTAAATCAATGAGATATAATATCAGTGAGGCTTTCTTCATCTGCTCTTCCGTACGGGCCACGCCAATCTTCTCAATGGCATCTTCTGTTTCGCGTAAACCGGCCGTATCGATGAACCGGAAAACGACGCCTCCGATATTGATCTCGTCTTCAATGAAGTCCCGTGTGGTCCCGGGGATATTCGAAACAATCGCTTTCTCTTCATTCAGAAGCGCGTTCAGCAGGGTGGACTTCCCCGCATTCGGCTTGCCGGCAATGACCGTCGGAATCCCGTTCTTGATCACATTCCCCAGCTGGAAACTGTCTATCAACGGATTGATCGCATGGAGTAAATTATTGATTAGTTTCTTCAAGTCGTCTCGGTCGGCAAACTCCACATCCTCTTCGCCAAAGTCCAGTTCCAGTTCGATCATCGAAGCAAAATGAATCAGCTCCTCACGCAGGGTCTTGATCTGTTCGGAGAATCCACCCCGCATCTGTTGAAGTGCCGCACGGTGCGAGGCTTCGCTGTCCGCATTGATCAGATCCGCCACCGCTTCGGCCTGTGCAAGGTCAAATTGCCCGTTCAAAAAGGCGCGCTGGGTATATTCTCCCGGCTTGGCCAGGCGAATCCCGTGTTTCAGGAACAACTGGATGATTTGCTTGATGATAAAAGGCGAACCGTGACAGGAGATTTCCACCACATTCTCCCGGGTAAAGGAACGGGGAGCAATGAATAGGCTGACCAATACTTCATCAATGATCTTGTCGCCGTCCCGCAAGGTACCAAAGTGAATGGTGTGGGAATCCTTGACCGTCAGGTCGGTCCCGAAAAATAATTCGTTGGTGGTGGTGATGGCATCCGGACCTGACAAGCGGATGACCCCTATGGCACCAACGCCGGGCGGAGTAGATAATGCGATGATAGTATCCGTAGTCATCCGGCAAAGGTACTCTGATTATGCGCAAATCCATAAATGAATTCAGGCACTTTTGATCCATTAGGAACTTCAAACGCTTGATGCTTAAGCTTTTCTGTAAAATTTAGCATCTTTGCATTTTTGAGAATAATTGAAAAAGCTTTTAACGCTCCTTTTACTACTGCTCTCTGCAGCGTTATTCGCCCAGCCCGGCAATGGGAATGGTAACGGGAATGGTAACGGAAATGGTAATGGAAACGGCCCACCGTGTGAGCGACCTAATCCGCCTCCTTCTTGTGAATGCAACCAGCCTAACCCACCGCCGTTCTGCAACAATCAGGTGCCGCTGGAAGGGGAGCAGTGGCTGATTCTGGCCGCATTCGCTATGGGCATTTGGCGTATTCAACGAAAGGATTCTTTCCTGACTGTCGGTACGAAATAAGATCTGAATGAAAGGAAGTCAACGGGCGAAAAGGCAAAATCCTGGTCACTCCAGACTGGTCACCTGGTAGTTCTTCCTGTCACGCTGGCGTTTAATGTACTGGTAAATAAATGCCATTCCAAAGAATACCCCAACCATGGTCGCCATGGCCCCGGCAATACTGCCGTCCAGCCAGCTACCCAGGAAATAGCCACTGATTGAAACCAGCACACCGATCCCGGCTGATAACCAAAGCATCGTCCGCAGGTCTTCGGTAATGAGGTACGCAGTT
>CAYGOW010000361.1:0-4247 GCA_964351425.1 uncultured Roseivirgaceae bacterium | reverse complement strand
TCGAAGATATTAAGGAGTGGAACAAGATGAGTTTGAATATTTTGGATATCGGGCAAAAACTCATCCTGTATCCGGAAGGGAAAAAGAATTCTACGTCGGATGTTCAGGAAAGGCAATCGGAAGAAGTCCTGCAGGTCACCCGACATACCGTGGTTGCGGGTGAGACCCTTTATAGCCTGGCGCGCAAATATGAGGCATCGCTGGAAGATCTGCGTACATGGAACAAACTTGAATACAATGATATCAGTGTCGGTCAGGAAATAATCGTGCGTCAGTCGCGGTCACGCGAGGAAGTGCCTCCAACGGTGGCATCTCCGGCGAAGCCTGAACCTGCTGTAAAAACGGAACCCAAAAAGGAAAATGTACCGGTACAGGGTAATGACGTTCCTGTTACTCAGCGTCAGGACAGTTTGGATAAGACCGTGAAAGTTGTTGAGTATAATCTTGAAAAGGACAAGCCCTTTGAGCGGGAGAATACAAATTATGAGGAGGTAGAGGAAGATGGGTTGGCTCAATTGATTGATGGGTCAGGAAACAACCGGAAATATCTTGCCTTACACCGGACGGCACCCATTGGCACGATCATGCGCGTACGGAATGAAATGAACGGACAGGAGGTGTTTGTACGGATTATCGGACGGCTACCTGATACCGGGGCCAACAGAAATGTGTTGATTAAAATCAGCCAGGCGGCCTACGAACAACTAGGCGCAATTGATAACCGGTTCCGCGTTCGAATTTCTTTTATTCCCTAGAAGTCCGAACATCAATCCTATACCGTTGAGATTAGTGCCGGTGAGTTGCTTTTAAAGGAAGAAGGCTTCGATTGTTTTATTCATGTATATACTTTGACAGGTGAATGAATTCAGGAACTTTGCAGCATGACAACAGACAGTCTGCGGGAGTATCTGGAAGAAAAAGCTGATTATTATAATACTCCGGCATTTATCCCGGACGATCCTATCGCCATACCGCATGAATATTCTAAGCTTCAGGACATAGAAATCACTGGATTTTGGGTGGCTGTATTAGCTTGGGGACAACGGAAGACTATCTTGAATAAAGCCAGGGAATTATTCTCCCTGATGGACAATGCTCCCTTTGATTTTATTATGAACCATACGGAGAAAGATCTCAAACCCTTGTTGTCTTTTAAACACCGGACATTCAACGCGGAAGACACATTGTATTTCATTGCGTTTTTCCGGCACTACTTTTCGACCCATAGTTCTTTGGAAGAAGCATTTGGCCGGGGTATTGCGGAGCAGGACGACACGGTGGAGAATGGCTTGAAATCTTTCCATGAATCATTCTTTGACCTCCCTTATGCACCCGGCCGGACGCGTAAGCATGTGGCGACTCCTGCGCGTAATTCGGCTTGTAAACGTATCAATATGTTTTTACGCTGGATGGTACGCAAAGATGATCGCGGTGTAGACTTTGGCCTTTGGAATACCATTTCTCCCTCCCAGCTCGTTTGTCCGTGCGACGTGCATGTCGACCGCGTAGCGAGAAGACTGGGGCTTATTACCAGAAAACAAACTGACTGGCAAACTGCCCTTCAACTGACGGAGCAATTGCGATTGCTTGATCCGGTTGATCCGGTCCGCTATGATTTTGCCCTTTTTGGACTGGGCCTGGAAGACCGGGGTGCCTGATGCATCATTTATTTCATTAAATGATGATTATGATTAGCTTTGCTGGCTGCTTATGAACCCGGATAGTATTATTACCCTGTTGATCATTGCAGGAGCCGTTATCCTGTTTGCCACCGAAGCATTGTCCATCGATCTGGTGGCATTGCTGATAATACTAAGTCTTGTTTTTACAGGTGTGATCACTCCTCAGGAAGGCGTTGAAGGCTTCAGTAATATGGCCACAATTACCGTGGCCTTTATGTTTATTCTGAGTGCCGCTCTGTTAAAAACCGGAGCGTTACAGGTTCTAGCTCATCGCTTATCGGCTGTTTTCAGGGAACATTTCACCCGCGGTATGATCCTGATGATGCTTTTGATAGCAGTGATCTCCGCATTTATTAATAATACGCCGGTGGTTGCCGTTTTTATCCCGGTAGTAATACAGGTGGCCTATGCTTCGGGGCAGTCGCCCATGCGGATGCTGATTCCATTATCCTTCGCCTCCATTTTCGGTGGAATGTGCACCTTGATCGGAACTTCAACAAATATTCTGGTCAGTGGCATCATTACAAAAGCGGGATTGCCACCCATTGAAATGTTTGAAACAGCTCCTTTGGGACTGATATTCTTAATCGCCGGGCTACTATACATGATATTCATCGGCATTAAATTACTTCCCAAACGTACCCCGGAGAAGGATTTAAGTAATAAGTTCGGTATGCATGACTACATTACTGAAATCGAGATTCTTCCCGACTCAAAGGTTGTTGGTCAGAAGATTATGGACTCCCCGATGGTGAAGGAATTGGAAATGGATATCATGGAGGTACGCAGAAACGGTTCGTCGTTCACGCTTCCTCCCGGGGATTTTGTTATTCAGGTAGCCGATATTCTTAAGATCCGATGTGATGTACAGAAAATTAAGAAACTAAAAGACTATGCCCGTGTGCAGGTCAGTCCGATGGTCAGTATCGGCGAAGATGATTTGACAGGTAAGGAATCGACATTGGTTGAATTGGTCATTACCTCCAATTCATATTTCCACGGGAAAACGCTCAAAGATCTCGATTTCCGTAGAAGGTACCGTGGTGTTCCCCTGGCGATTCGACACCGTGAGGATGTTGTGCATGAAAACCTTTACCAGGTTGAGCTCAAATCAGGGGATGTGATTCTGGCTGAGATCAAGACGCATTTTATCCGTGAACTTAAAAGTCGGGAGAATGAACCAGAAGCTCCGTTTGTTATCCTATCGGCACAGAGTGTCATGGATTTCAACCAAAAACAATTTATACAGGTCATTGGAATTATTGCTTTCATCGTTTTTCTGGCAACCATGGGCTGGGTGGACATCATGGTGGGGGCTATAACAGGTGTGGTAGCTTTGGTACTTATCCGTACACTAACCATGCAGGAGGCTTACGAAGCAATTAACTGGCGGGTCGTATTTTTATTGGCCGGAGCGCTATCCCTTGGTACAGCCATGGAGAATACGGGGCTGGATAAACTCATAGCACAAGTGCTTGTAGATCATATGGGTGAATTAGGCCCCATCGCGATAGTATCTGGTCTTTATTTAATCACTTCGCTCCTTACCGAACTCATGTCTAATAATGCGACTGCAGCATTGATGGCTCCCATAGCTTTGTCTGCCGCAAGTGCTTTGGGTCTGTCGCCCACACCTTTTGTGATGGCGGTTTTGTTTGCCGCTTCGGCAAGCTTTATGACCCCGGTGGGCTACCAAACCAATACCATGGTATACAGTGCCGGACAATATCGATTCACCGATTTTGTTAAAGTGGGTACCTGGTTAAATATTCTCTTTTGGGTACTGGCGACGATCCTGATTCCGCTTATTTATCCCTTCTGATCAATCCCTGACCAGCCTGAAGGATCTTTGCGCCAATTGCGGAGGGATGCCAGATGTGATTCTTTTACCAAGTCACGCTGCAATGCCTCTTGAAGCATGATATCATAGTTTGAGAGACAGATTAGCGGTATGCCTGCTGATTTGAAGTTCTTGGCTGCGACGTCAAAGCCATAGGTGAAAATTGCCAGCATGCCGAGTACTTCCACGCCATTGGCTTTCAGGGCTTCTGCTGCTTTCAGGGAACTGCCACCCGTACTGACCAGGTCTTCAATGAGCACCACCTTTTGACCTGCTGTAATCTTTCCCTCAATCATATTCTCCATGCCATGACCTTTCGGTTTGCTTCTGACATACAGGAAAGGAAGATTCAGTTCATCTGCTACCAATACCCCTTGCGGTATTCCGGCAGTAGCAACGCCGGCAATGGCTTCTGCTTCAGGGTAAGCATATTTGACTGAATTGGCAAGATAATGCTTGATTCGGGTCCGAAGTTCCGGATATGAAAGGGATAAACGATTATCGCAATAAATGGGAGATTTCCACCCTGAACTCCATGTAAAAGGCTCTTCAGGCCGCATACGGATCGCTTCTATATCCAAAAGAGATGAGGCGATGTCCCTGGCTATTTCTGATTGTTCGCTCATGCCGCTAAATTATCTATTAAAAAACGGACTATCTATTGGCGGGATAACATAATTTCTTTTCATTTGTGAGATAACATTTGGCCAATCTTTGGATGAATC
>CAYGOW010000360.1:1304-4248 GCA_964351425.1 uncultured Roseivirgaceae bacterium | reverse complement strand
TGCCTGATCTGCCTCGAATCAGTGAATAAATGCAGGACAGAACAGTCGTTCCCCCATTACCTGTGGATGAATCACTTCATTCATAGGCCCATTTGATCTCTGAAAATCGTAAAATTCTCACAGTTTTTACCCGATTAAGTTTTGCCAGGTATCATTTACTTACTATTCGTTATTTCTCCGACGCATGTAGCATTATCCACGGCTGGAATGACAATCCTGATGCACTTTTTTTTATATTGTCCGTATGAAAGCATTACAATTACAAACCTCAAGGAGACTCGTCATCGCCGATTTGGAGAAACCTTCCCCTGCTTCCGGACAGGTACTGGTGAAAATTGGCGCAGCCGCGCTAAATAAACGGGATCAATTTATTTGCCAGGGAAAATATCCTGGTATTGAATTACCCTGTATCCTGGGTTCGGATGGAGCCGGTAAGGTGGAAGCAGTAGGAGATGGTGTTGACAAGGACTGGATTGGAAAGGATATTGTTATCAATCCGAATATTGACTGGGGCGATAATCCGGATGTGCAGCAAAAGGGATACGCTATCCTGGGAATGCCTACCGATGGAACAATGGCTGAATACCTGGTGATCGATGAAGATCGTATTCACGAGGCACCCGAACACCTTTCAGTCGAACAAACGGCGGCTCTTCCTTTGGGCGGACTGACTGCCTACAGGGCTTGCTTTCATCATGGTAAAATACAAGCCGGGGAGAACGTGTTGATCTCGGGTATCGGCGGAGGTGTGGCACAATTTGCCTTTCTGTTTTCGCTGGCTGCCGGGGCCAATGTTTTTGTGACCTCGGGAAGTGATGAAAAGATCGAGCAGGCACTAGCCCAGGGCGCCACGGGCGGATACAACTACAAACAAAAAGACTGGCACAAAAATCTGTGGAAAACAAAGGGTGGATTTGATGTGGTCATTGACAGTGCGGGAGGTGATCAGATCAATCAGTTCATCCAGATCATGCGGGGTGGCGGACGCATTGTATTCTATGGGGCGACTAACGGATTGCCCTCTTCACTCGACCTGTACCGGATGTTCTGGAACCAGATTACACTTCAGGGATCGACCATGGGAAATGACGAGGAATTCAAGAAAATGATTCGCCTGGTAGGGGATAAGAAAATCGTTCCGACTATTGATTCCGTGCGTCCGTTTGAGGAAGGAGTTGCTGCATTTGAAGACATGAAGCATAACCGGAAGAGCGGAAAATTAGTTTTAAAGTTTTAGTTGAGATATATTTAGATAATATTATTGATATATAGTGTTTTATATATTTAAATACTAATTATATTAGCAACAAAAAGAGGGCCGAAAGGGCCCTTTTTTCGTCAGGAGCGACTGGGATTACTCCTCGTCTTCAAACTGAAACTGAGAGAAGGCATTTTGCAATTCGCGAAGTGCGAGTGCGTCTTTTTGTTGCTGTGCCAACAGGATGCCTTTCCGGTAAAGCGCTTCCGCCCGATCGCGGTTTCCTGTGTCTGCGATCATTGAGGCGGCATGATAATAGGTGGCTAAATAATCCGGATGATTCGCCAATAAACCCTCAAATAATTCCAGCGTTTTTTGAGGCTGCTCCTCTCTGTATTCCAGTGCCAGTGCGAATAAGAGAAAGGGGTCTTCAGGTGTCTCGTCCAGAAAAGATCTTAGCTGTTGAATGCGCTGGGAATTCATGATTCAGGGAGTTTTAATTTGGGTCATTATTCGTTATCTTCGAGGCAAAAATAAAGGCTTTCGTCCGATATAATATAATACACAGAATAAATGAAAATACTGGTTTGCATTACCCACGTTCCGGATACCACTTCCCGGATTGCATTTACTGAGAATAATACAAAGTTTGATTCGAATGGCGTTCAATATATCATCGGACCGTACGATGATTACGCCCTGGCCCGTGCGGTTGAATTGAAAGAAGAAACCGGCGGATCGATTACCGTCCTAGACGTAGGAACCGAGGAGACTGAACCAACGATTCGCAAAGCGCTTCCGATCGGGGCAGATGAAGCGATTCGTGTCAATGCAGAACCCACTGATTCCATGTTTGTCGCGCAGCAAATTGCAGCAGTTGCCAAGGACGGCGGATATGATATGATCCTGATGGGTCGTGAATCCATTGACTTTAATGGCGGCATGGTGCATGGCATGGTGGGTGAAATTCTTGGGATCCCATCGGTTTCTCCCGTTATGACCCTTGAGTTGTCAGGAAATACAGCAAAAATGACCAGGGAGATTGAAGGGGGGAAGGAATCCCTGGAAGTTAATATGCGTGGAATTATGTCCGCGCGGACCAAGCCGTTAAACGTGGTTGAACCGCAAGGTGACGCGGTTGCCACCAAGCTTCAGGCGTTTACTTTACCACCTGCAAAAGGGGAAGTAACAATGATCGATGCGGATAATGTACAGGAGTTGGTTCAGCTGTTAAAAAATGAAGCAAAGGTGCTTTGATCCGTCTATTTTTTCTTATTATCGTATAACCCATAACACATTATTATAAATGGCCACATTAGTTTTTGTTGAAAGTGCAGAAGGACAAATAAAGAAATCATCCCTGGAGGCAGTTGCCTTTGCGGCAGCAATGGGCGGAGATGTTACCGCGCTGGCTTTAGGAAATGCAGTTGATGATTCGGCATTGGCAAACCTGGGGAATTTTGGAGCTTCCAAAGTTCTTCATCATTCGGACGAACGCCTGAATAAAGGCGTGATTCAGGCATATTCATCTGTAATCGCGGCTGCCATGGAGGCAGAAGGCGCGGATGTTTTGGTGCTGGCGAATTCTTCTCTTGGCAACCCTGTATCTGCCCGTGTGGCGGTTAAGACGGATGCCAGCCTTGTGTCAAACGTAACTGAGTTACCTGATACAAGCGGAGAATTTACCGTAACCCGGAGTATTTACACCGGAAAGGCGTTTGCCAAGGTGACGTTGGCCAAGCCTAC
>CAYGOW010000360.1:0-1294 GCA_964351425.1 uncultured Roseivirgaceae bacterium | reverse complement strand
CTACCAAAATCCTGGCCATCAAGAAAAATGCCGTTGAGGTGAAAGAAACGGGTGGTTCGGCTGCCGTAGAAGCATTTAATGCTCCGTTGAATGACGCAGATTTCGCTACCCATATTACCGCTACAGATAAAGCGACGGGAGAAGTATTGCTGCCTGAGGCCGAAATTGTAGTTTCCGGGGGACGCGGTTTAAAAGGTCCTGAGAATTGTGGCATGGTCGAGGAATTGGCGCGCGAGTTGGGCGCAGCTACCGGATGCAGCAAGCCGGTATCCGACATGGGCTGGAGGCCACATCACGAGCACGTAGGACAAACGGGTGTTAAAGTAAGTCCGCAGTTATATGTAGCAATCGGAATATCCGGTGCTATTCAGCATCTGGCCGGCGTGAATTCATCCAAGAACATACTGGTCATAAATAAAGATCCCGAGGCGCCGTTCTTCAAAGCGGCAGATTATGGGATAGTAGGGGATGCATTTGACATCGTTCCTAAATTAACTGAAGCAATAAAGGCAGCGAATTAATAGGTGGATAAGATACAATTAGAAATATTAGGATTATCCTCAAGCCAGTCACAGGCAGGATCTTTTGCTTTAGTACTGGGCGAAACGGAGGGGAACAGAAGGCTTCCAATCATCATTGGCATGTTTGAGGCACAGGCAATTGCCATTGAAATTGAAAAGATCATACCTAACCGGCCCATGACGCATGATTTATTCAAGTCTTTCGCACACAGCTTTCACTATAAGGTAGATGAAATTATAATTTCAAATCTGAAGGAAGGTGTTTTCTTTGCCAAGATAGTCTGTACAAACGGAGAAGATCAGGTAGAAATTGACGCCCGTCCGTCAGATGCAATCGCGATTGGCTTACGGTTTGATGCACCCATTTATACGTATGAATCAATTCTGGCTGAGGCAGGCATCGTACTCACTGATGAAGGAGAAGACGATATTGCTGAGATCAAGAGTGAACTGAAATCAAAAAAGTCATCCAAATCGTCCAAAGAGACTACATCGGAAGACCTGAAGAACTTTACCATGGACAAGCTCAATGAAATGTTGAGTGATGCCATTGAAAAAGAGGATTATGAGCGGGCTGCCAAGATCAGAGATGAATTAAGCCGACGAAACTAATAACCAATCCCGCTTAGCTAAACTACATGGATTATTTACGGGGATTTCTGGGTCTGGCCATCATTACAGGGGTGGCTTTCGTTTTTTCCAGGCACAGGAAAAAAGTGGATTGGCGTCTTGTAGCCATTGGCATTCTCCTTCAAATTATCATTGCCTTGTTA
>CAYGOW010000359.1:0-4253 GCA_964351425.1 uncultured Roseivirgaceae bacterium | reverse complement strand
CACTGGCAATCCATTCGACGGGGAAGGTATGTAGAATTTAATGTGGTATGGGATAAAGGAACCAAGTTCGGTCTTGATACCAACGGACGTACCGAATCCATTCTCATGAGCCTGCCACCGGTTGCGGACTGGGAGTATAATTATAGTCCGCCCGAAGGAAGCCGGGAAGCTGAAACACCGGCGTGGTTAAAAAAAGATATTGACTGGGTAGACTTAAAATAATGGATACACTCATTGAACTGGACGAATCCCTGTTTTTCTTTCTTAATGGACTCCATTCACCCTGGATGGACACCATCATGTTCTACGCTTCGGAAAAATATACGTGGTTGCCTCTGTATGCATTTCTCCTGGCGCTAATCATTCGATCGTATGGCTGGAAATCTGTCGCATGGCTGGTAGCCATTGCGTTGGCCATCACCCTGGCAGATCAGATAACCAGTGGTTTCATGAAGCCCTTTTTCGAGCGGTACCGCCCATCCAGGGACCCTGACTTTGCGGAAGGCCTGGTGCATATTGTCAATGACTATCGTGGCGGACGCTTTGGTTTTGCCTCGTCACATGCCGCAAACAGCTTTGCCACCGCTACCATTCTCTTTTTAATTCTACGTCCGAAATACCGGTATACCGGTTGGCTCTTTGTTTTTGCAGCCTTCGTCAGTTATAGCCGGATCTATCTCGGGGTTCATTATCCGGGAGATGTTCTGGTCGGGGGGTTGATCGGTGCCGGTTGCGCATGGCTCAGTTATGCGATTGCACAAAAGCTGCTCGACAGGTCAAATGCCACGGGAGGACAATAACCGCGCAACATACTTACCAATTACATCAAATTCAATATTCACCTTCTGTCCCACTGCCAGATCGCCCATATTGGTATGATCGTAGGTGTACGGAATAATAGCCACACGAAATGAATCCTTGCCAATGTGATAACAAGTCAGGCTGATACCATTTACCGTCACAGACCCTTTCTCCACCAATACATTACCACCCATGGCGGCAACCCGGAAAGTGAACTCCCAGCTTCCCTCCTTCTCATCAATGTTTACCACCATCGCGGTTGTATCCACATGACCCTGGACTATGTGCCCGTCAAACCGGCCATTATTGAGCATGCAGCGCTCCAGGTTGATCTTCGAACCTGGCTTGCAGTGGCCCAGGGTACTTCGTTCAAGGGTCTCACTAACCGCGGTTACCCAATGATGCCCATCCTCTACGCGGGTTACCGTCAAACAGACGCCATCATGTGAAACACTCTGGTCTACCTTCAGGTCGTCAGAAAGCGAACTGATTATTTCAAAATGACGATTACTACCGGCTGTCTCTATGGCCTTGATCGTTCCGATGGTTTCTATAATACCCGTAAACATAGTCGTGATTCGTTTTGACAAAGGTACACGAAATTAAAAAAGATTTGGAGATGAAACTTTTTTAATCTACCTTTGGTTTATAATATAAACTACTTTATTATGAAAGCAGACAAAATAACATCGACAGAAGAAAGTCTGGCCATTATCACTGAAATGATCAGACAGACAAAAAGGAATGTCCGTGGAGGGTCATTTTATTTCATCCTCTGGGGATGGGTCTCCTTTATTGGTTTTGCCGGTCACTTTCTACTCGAACAAATGACTGATTTTGCCTATCCTTTTGCCATCTGGGCAATTGCCATTCCGGCATGGATTGTGAGTCTTTTGTATGGACGAAAGAAAAGTGAAGAACAACGCATTACCACGTATGGAGATAAATTAATTCTCTGGACCTGGGTAGCGTTTACCATTTGCATTGTCATTGTCATATTCTCAGGATTGTTTTTCCGGCATCTGAATGGCTTGATCATTTTAATGGCAGGCATGTCAACCTTTATGACCGGTTTGATCATTCGGTATAAACCGCTTATCATTGGAGGAAGCGCCTTGTGGATATTTGCGGCCATCGCTTTGGGTGTACCTTATGAATACTCCTACCCGGTAGCAGCAGTCGGAATTTTATGCGGATACCTTATCCCCGGATATATGCTCAAAAATGCTGAATAATCATGGAAGCCTTTAAAAATCTTGATCCCCTACTCCATTCTCAATTGCGACTGGCCATTATGTCCATTCTCATGAATGTCGATTCGGCTGAATTTGTATATATCAAGGAGAAAACAGATGCCAGTGCGGGAAACCTGAGCGTTCAGCTCGACAAACTCTCACAGGCAGGGTACATCAAGATCACCAAATCCTTCAAGGGAAAAAAGCCTTTGACCACCTGTTCGATTACAAAGGTGGGCATCAGCGCCTTTGAGAAATACGTGAATGATCTTAAACAATACATTAATCCATAAAAAATTTTATCAATTAACTTTATATTATAAACTACTTTATTATGAATACTCTAAAAGCAATCTTTATTTCGACACTCTTTTTTGGATGTTTACATGTTACACAAGCCCAGGATGCCATTCCGGATTCCATGAAGCCTCTTGCGGTTCTCACTGGAGAATGGAACGGACAGGGAAGTCAGTCCAGGGGACCGAATGACATGGTGACTTTTAAACATCATGAAATCGTTTCTACTGAACTGGATGGTCGTCTTTTTGTATTCCATGGTACAGGTACAAAAGCGGGAGAATCCGATCCTGCGTTTAAAGCCTATGGGGTAATGACCTACGATGCTGAGGAAGATCAGGTCTTCATCCATGCCTGGACCATGGAAGGTGAATATACCAAAGCACCTGTGGAAATCACGGAGGATTCCTTTACCTGGGGATTTGATGTACCAAACGGTGGAAAGGTTCGCTATCTCGCTTCTTTTACCAAAAACAAATGGACCGAGCGAGGCGAATATTCTCCGGATCAGGGAGACACATGGTATCAGTTCATGGAAACCAACCTTAGTCGCTAAGGGATCAATCCACTTTTTGGGATGGGTCGTTTGTAATCACTTGATTAAATAATAACTTCGCAATCGAAAGAAGAACCGTTGCGCATGTCTTTAAAAACGACCTATCCCGTTTATATCAATAATACCTTATCCAAGGAAAAAGAAGAATTCAAGCCCATTCATGAAGATCATGTGGGCTTGTATGTTTGCGGTCCTACCGTATACAGCGACGTTCACCTGGGCAATGTTCGGACCTTCCTGCACTTCGATGTGATTTACCGGTACTTGCAGTACATCGGGTATAAAGTTCGATATGTCCGAAATATCACCGATGTCGGGCACCTGGAGAATGATGCGGACGAAGGCGAGGATAAGATATCCAAGAAGGCCCGCCTGGAAGAACTTGAACCTATGCAGGTCGTTCAGCAGTATACAAACGGCTTTCATGCGGTATTGCAGCAGTTTAACATTCTCCCACCGGATATCGAACCATCGGCCACCGGTCACATCATCGAACAAATTGAATGGGTCAAGCAACTGATTGAGAAGGACCTCGCCTATGAGGTCAACGGGTCGGTTTATTTTGATGTATCCAAATACGACCAGGACCATCATTATGGACAACTCTCGGGCCGTAAAATAGATGAATTGATGGAGAGTGGCCGAATGCTCGACAGTCAGGATGAAAAGCGTAATAAAATTGACTTTGCCCTGTGGAAAAAAGCTTCACCTTCACATATCATGCGCTGGCCATCTCCATGGGGTGATGGTTTTCCAGGATGGCATCTGGAATGTACGGTAATGAGTACGAAATACCTCGGTGATACATTCGATATCCACGGGGGTGGCATGGATTTAATTTTCCCTCACCATGAATGCGAAATTGCACAATCGGTTGGTGCTACGGGTAAATCTCCCGTACGATATTGGGTACACACAAACATGCTTACGGTAAATGGCCAAAAGATGAGTAAATCGCTTGGCAATATTATTAATCCACTTGATGTGTGTGAAAAATATGGTACTGATGCCGTGCGGTTGTCACTTATGATTGGTTCAACTCCCGGTAACGACACCAAACTTTCAGAAGAAAAGATTGCTAGCTATCGCAACTTTACCAACAAGCTTTGGAACATCAGCCGCTTTATGCTGATGAATATTGATGAGCCAAAGGAAGTTGCCGCTAGATCAGAGCCAAAAACACTTGCCGACAAATGGATCTTGGTAGAGCGGGACAAACTTGTAGCCGATGTAACCAAGCTTTATAACGAATATAATCTTTCCGCTGCAGGAGAGCTGATGCGCGAGTTTACATGGACCAAGCTGGCTGACTGGTATCTAGAAATTGCCAAAGTGGAAGAACATAAGAGTGAGATGCTTAACTA
>CAYGOW010000358.1:0-4261 GCA_964351425.1 uncultured Roseivirgaceae bacterium | reverse complement strand
TGGTATTGACCAGGAAGAGTCCATCCTTGTACTCATGCCTGATTTCTCCGATAAAAAGCATCGTGAGATTTTGTTTCTCCGGGAAACCAATGACCACATTGCCATTTGGGAAGGGCATAAATTTACCAAAGAAGAGGCACAGGAACTGTCGGGTATCCAGTCGGTGTATTGGCTGGATGAATTTAAAGGGGTATTTAACACATTGATGGCCGAAGCGGAACATGTGTATTTAAATACGAACGAACACATCAGGGCAGAAGTGGTAGTTGAGACGAGGGACGCCCGATTCACCAAATGGTGTAAGGAACACTATCCCTTGCATAAGTATGAGCGGTCTGCACCGATCATGCATACACTTCGCACGGTGAAATCTGAGGAGGAAATTGCCCAAATGCAAATAGCCTGTGACATAACCGAAAAAGCGTTTCGTCGCATTCTTTCATTTGTGACTCCGGGTGTGATGGAATATGAAATTGAGGCTGAATACGCGCATGAATTTCTCAAACGGCGTTCGCGTGGGTTTGCCTATACCCCCATCATAGCATCGGGCAGGAATGCCTGCGTATTGCACTACATCGAAAATAGTCGTGAGTGCAAGGACGGGGATGTTTTACTGATGGATGTCGGGGCAGAATATGGAAATTATAATGCGGACATGACGCGTTCTATTCCGGTAAATGGCCGGTTTACAGATCGTCAAAAACAAGTATATAATGCAGTACTTCGTGTTAAGCGTGAAGCCATGAGCATGCTGCGTCCCGGGAATGTAATTCCGGAATATCACAAAGAGGTAGGAAAGGTGATGGAAAGTGAGTTACTGGGTTTGGGTTTGCTGGACAAAACAGATGTCAAAAATCAGCATCCGGACAAACCAGCCTATAAAAAGTATTTTATGCACGGCACCTCCCATCACATCGGACTGGATGTTCACGATGTTCCCAATATATACCAGGAGATGAAAGCGGGAATGCTATTTACGGTTGAGCCGGGAATATATATTCTTGAGGAGAATCTCGGCATCCGTTTAGAAAATGATGTCGTTATCCGGGAAAATGGTCTGGATGACCTCATGAAAAATATTCCTATTGAGGCGGATGAGATCGAGGAACTGATGAACAAATAGGGTACTTCAGCCCGATCTTGAGGAAATAATTACCCGTTGACTTCTGGATTATCGGCAGTGAAAGGCATGTGCTTACCCATAAATTTCAGCGGACTTTCTACTTTTTTGACCTTTAATACGAGCGACTTCTTATCCTTAGAATAGATCAATTGATGCACATAACGAGCCATAATGAATAATGTGCAGGCTGAATAAAGTAATGTGAGGGTAATGATAAACATAGGTCTTTGTATTAATTTATACCTTTATAAAAGGTCAATTAAAATGCCAGATTATGTCAGATGCAATTAATTCCTCGGGTGCTCCGGATCCGGTTGGACCCTACCCTCATGCATTACGAGTAGGAGAATTCATATTTTTATCCGGAGTAGGCCCGCGAAAAAAGGGGGCAACTCAAATACCAGGGGTGGAATTAAATGCTCAGGGGGAAATTATACGCTATGATATAGAAGAACAATGCCGGTCTGTATTTGCCAATGTAAAATCGGTATTGGAAGCGGCGGGAGCACATTGGGAGGACCTTATTGACATCACGGTTTTTCTGACAAATATGAAGTCTGATTTTGCCACGTTCAATAAGGTGTATGCTGAATATTTTACTTCCCATAAACCTTGTCGCACTACTGTCGAAGTGAATGCCCTTCCCACACCCATTGCCATTGAGCTGAAATGTATCGCGCATGTCAAAATGGGCTGACATTTTTTCGTAACTTTCTACAATGCGTTTTCTGTTATTAGCGGTTGCTCTTGCATGTATAGCATTTGTTCAGGCGGATGCACAGCAGCTTCTTTTCGTCAGCGGTTCACTGGAGAAGACCGATCCGGCCCTTATGCCGGGTTTAGAAAATGAAATTGACCGGGCCGATTTTGTGGTGGTTTTGGGAGATTTTCTGGACGCGAAAACGGTAAAAAGATACCGGCAAGGTCAGGATCTGACTGGTATTTCCCTGTTGAAAAAAAACGCAGGTAAAATACTGTGGGTGCCCGGCAGGCAAGAATGGGGAGCTGTTCGGGGCAATGCTTCGGATAATCTTGGTTTCCTGCGACAACAGCTTCAGGAACTGGATACCTCCTGGCATTTAATGCCAGCCAATGCGTGTCCGGGTCCGGTGGTGATCGAGGCAGGCCCCGATATGACCCTGGTTATTGTTAACAGTAACTGGTGGTTGCACGAGGGAGATAAACCGACAGCCGCCGAGTGTGGTTTGGAAGATCCCACCGGGTTTTATGTTGAGCTGAAGGAGGTACTTGAAAAATACAATCATACCAAGACATTTCTTATCAGCTATCATCCGCTAAAATCAGCCGGTCCTCATGGCGGATTTTTACCCGCCTCTACACACTTCTTGCCGCCAGTTGGCGGCTCTGTCTACGCGGCATACCGAAAGTTCATCGGAGGGCGCAATGATTTGACTAATTACTATTATGAAAATATGCGTGGCGATTTTGCTGAGGTCCTGACAGAATTTCCGGATGTAACGGTCGTTTCCGCCCTGGAAAATTCCTTCCAATATCATTCATCCGGAATTATTCCCCAACTGATTGTGGGTGATCTATCTGCCGGAGATTTTGTGCGTAAAATGGATGGGCTAACCGCATCTGGGATGCCCGGTTTTGTCACCATTGATGCCTCGGAGAATGTTCCTGCGGCAACGTTTCATTCTCCCGATAATCCGGTAACGGTATCTCTACGGCCTAATCAACTACCCGTGACTGACCCAGAGCCAACGAAAATAAAGTTTCCGGATCAGACTAATGCACGGGCGACAATGAAACTACACCGGGAGCAGAAAAAGCCGGGTCTGTTGGGTATGAATTACCGGGATGAGTGGGAGGCGGAATTAAGTGGTGTTCCCGTATTTGATATTGACGAGGAAAAGGGAGGATTGAAGATTATAAAGCAGGGGGGCGGGCAGCAAACGAGATCCCTTCGCCTGGAAGCAGCTGACGAAAAGCAATATGTCTTGCGCTCCATCGAAAAATTCCCTGAGAAGGCAGTTCCGGCCGAATTACGCAATACCCTTGCAGCCGATGTCATTGCCGATCAAATATCCGCTTCCCACCCTTATGCTGCTTTTGTTATTCCGGATCTGGCGGATGCGGCTGGTGTCTATCATACCAATCCCCGCCTGGTGTACCTTCCCGATGACCCCCGGCTCGGAAAATACAGAGAAGCCTTTGGAGGCGGATTGTATTTATTTGAAGAACGTCCTGATGATGACTGGCGTGACCTTGACAGTTTCGGCAATTCCAAAAAGATTATGAGTACGTCGGACGTTATTGAAAAACTCGGGAATGACGGGGACCATATTATCGATCAGGAGCAAACCGTACGTTCGCGACTCTTTGATATCTGGATCGGTGATTGGGACAGACACGACGATCAATGGCGATGGGCCCGGTTTAAACCGGAGAATGAACATGATCTGAAATATTATCAGCCTATTCCGCGTGATCGCGATCAGGCATTTTTCTGGTCGGATGGTTCATTGCTCAAAGTTTCCTCACGTCGCTGGGGACAACCGAAATTTCAGGGATTTCAAGATGAAATCCGCGACGTTGGCGGACTGGAATTTAATGCGCGGCACTTTGACCGGACCTTTCTGACAGAAGCGGATCGGGAGCTTTGGATCAATACAGCACGTGACCTGAAGGAGCGTTTGACCGATACTGTAATTGAAGAAGCGATAAAAGGGTTCCCTCCGGAAATTTATGCTCTTCATGGAGAAGAAATTATACGAAAACTTAAATCGCGCCGGGAGGAATTGATCAGGTATGCTGAGGAATATTACCTTTTTCTTTCTGAAACAGTTTCAATAACCTGCAGCGATAAGGAGGATCTCGTCGAGATAGTCCGCCTGCCGGAAGGAACCGTCACAGTAGAGGTATGGCGAATGAGCGGCAAATCAAATGAAAAGAAATATCGCTACTATCAACGTACATTTAATCCGAATGAAACCCGTGAAATCCGGGTATTCACATTTGGGGATGATGATCTGGTGAAAATCAGCGGAACGAGCGACAAGGGACCCCTTTTGCGGGTAATTGGAGGAAAAGGGGATGATATCGTACGGGATAGCAGTAAAGTAAAAGGACTCATTAAAAAGACCATCGTTTATGATAAACCGGATGTAGAAA
>CAYGOW010000357.1:2422-4265 GCA_964351425.1 uncultured Roseivirgaceae bacterium | reverse complement strand
GTAATGTTTCCTGTGAGTAAAAGATAAATGCCCGCAGGCAACCACACGATAGCCGGTCCGGCAGCTGGAACAACAGAAAACACAGCCATAATTACTCCCCAGAATAGGGTATTAGGAATACCCGCTATCCACATAGCAACGCCCCCCATAGCTCCCTGAATGATGCCTATGACAAATGTCCCCTTGAGAGTGGCCCGGGTAACTGTTATAAATTTGGAAAGGAGCAAATTCTCCTGTTCTGATTTAAGTGGTAACATGTAGAGCATCCACGCCAGGTAGTTTTTCCCATAAATGAGGAAATAATACATCGTGAATAACATGATGAAAAACTGTACAATAAAATTCACAGCACCACTCGAGATGTGGCCCAGGCTGTTAATCACGAATTTTCCCAACCCCCCTATAAGTCCCTCTATTGTATCCAGGAATTTCTGATGGTCCGGAAAAAACTGCTCTACAATCGGAATATTATTGATCCGGTCAAGAATATCTGAATTCTCACCTAAATTTTCTTTCATCGATGGACCTATGGTTTGACTGGCATTTATGGCCTGGTCGACCACCAGTACCAATATACCGCCGATGGGCAAAATGATTATAAATACAAACATCAGAATGGTGAGAATGCTTGCCAGGCTCGTTTTCCCCTTCGTTTTTTTCGTAAGCCAGAGAAAGACGGGATATAATAATCCGCTGAAGATCGCCGCCAGCAGGATGGCCATGAGGAAACCCCTTACCATCGCTACAAAGACGCCGGTAATCAGTAAGGTCATGAGCAGGACCGTAATCCGGTTAAAACTATTTTTTGTCATAGGATAAATTTTTATCCAGTGAATATATGATAATTTCCCAGAAGATGTTTAGCTCTTCATGCTATGAATCTATGTGAAACCAGGATTTTAGATGCGGGGCATCTTACTGTTTGAATGTGTGACCGGCAATTTATGATCGGTCAGGCGGGAAATGATAGGATATTTAGATAAAAGCTTCCTTCGCTGGAAGGAGTTAATTCACTTTCTCGGGGGACGAGGACTGATGAATTTGTCAGGATTTTGCCAGGGCTTTTTACCAGCATCAAAATTAGGTTGATGAAGGCATACAAATCCCTCTCCGTAGCGTCCGGCGCCCGGTAATTTCTATTGTCATCCTTTCGGACAGGTTCTGGAGTAGGTAGGAAATACATGGGAGAATTAACGATGAATTTTTAATGCCTCATTCTCCTGAAATAATCCTACCTCCCGATACACCCTCGTTCTTCATTGCAGAACATAATTTTTTTAAACGCTTAGATCGAAAGCGTTCTAAATCTTTTCTACCCCGACGGCAATAAGCCCTTTGGGTCCTTTCTCCAATGAGAAACGCACCTTATCTCCTTCTTGCACGGGTTGTTTGAGTCCGTTTACATGAACGAAATATCGTTCGCCGGTTTGACTCTGATCGATAAAACCGTATCCTTTATTGTCATTGAAAAAGGCGATCTTTCCTCTGCGCTCAAGAGTCAGATCTTCTTTTTCTTTTTTAGGCACACCTACGACAATGTCTGAGGCTTTTACCTTTTTCTTGTCGTTATTTTCAGGCGGAGTGTCCACAATATTTCCATATTCATCCACATACGCCATCATGTCGTCCAGTTTGCCACTGGTTTCCTGCTCGCGTTTCTCTTCTCTGCGTTCTGCCTTTTCCTTTTTCTTTTGGCGTTTCTTTTTTTCGCGTTCTTTCTTATTAAATGTTATTTGTGATCTGGCCATATAGTTTGTTTAAATGTAAAAAAAGAAAGTGCCCGATTCCCCGTGTAAACGAGGAACCAACGCACTTTCATTATTATGTTGATATGACGCCTTAA
>CAYGOW010000357.1:0-2375 GCA_964351425.1 uncultured Roseivirgaceae bacterium | reverse complement strand
TTCGTGTACAAAGATGTCTTCTCCTTCACCTTCAGGCTTAATAAATCCAAAACCCTTAGTGCTGTTGAAAAATTTTACTGTTCCTTCTTGCATTATACTATTGTTTGTTTGTTAATAATTTTCTTCTAACCTACGAATGTGTAGGCCATTCCTTTATTTCCTGCCCGACCGGTACGTCCGATACGGTGTACATAACTATCCATGGTCATGGGTAACTGATAATTAATCACGTGCGATACATTATCAATGTCAATTCCCCTTGCCGCGACATCTGTAGCCACCAGGATCCGGCTTGAACCGTTCTTAAACTGGCTTATTGCGCGATTACGGAAATTTTGCGTCTTATCCCCGTGGATGTAACTTGTCGATACACCGGACCGGTTCAATTTTTTGCTTAACCTGTCTACCAGGCGTTTTGTCTCAGCAAATACAATAACCTTTTCAAATGAATCTCCACTGATCAGGTCCATTAATAGCTGAAATTTGTCTTCTCCTTCTTTTACCTTGAGAATGCGTTGTTCAACACTGCTGCTGGCGGATGTTCCGGTACTCACCTTAATGATCAACGGATCATTAACGAGTTCCTGGATTAACCCTTTTTGTGAAGGGTCCATCGTGGCTGAAAACAGCATGGTTTGCTCTCTTCTGCCCATTGCGGCAACAATGCGCTTTATATCATGGACAAAGCCCATGTCCAGCATTCTGTCGAATTCATCAAGAATCAAGACAGATATATCTTTTAATCGTAACGCTCCGCGGCTGGCCATATCCAACAACCTGCCGGGTGTCCCTATTATAAAATGGTTCTTTCGACGGAGTTTTGCAACATCCCGGTCAACATTTGTTCCACCAATAAAACAGGAGGAGTACAACGACATGCCTTTTGTAAGGCTTTTGAATTCTTCTTCCACCTGCAGAGCTAATTCGCGTGTAGGAACTACAATCAGCGTGGTAAATGAATTATTATCGGTCATTAACCGCTCAACAAGAGGGATTAAAAACGCTCCGGTCTTTCCAGTACCTGTACTGGCTACTCCAACCATATTTCTCATTTGAAGTAACGCTTCCAGAGAGGCTTCTTGTATCTCTGTCGGCTGGGTATACCCCTTTCTTGACAGATTTGCTTTGAGTTGATCATTCAAGTCCAACTCATTATATGTTTTTGACGCTTTGAAAACCTTCGGCTCTTCATACACCGCTTGTTTGATCAATTGATTGGGATCAATGGAAGAAACTTTTTTTCCACCACGAGGTCCTCTCGAACGACTATCGCGACGACGGTCGTTTTGCGTATTTCTATTAAATTTTGTTTTATTCTTTTGCATAATTAGTAATTATCCCGTGGGTAAACCTTGATGATTTACATTTTGGGGCAAGGGCTGCATTTCCATGCGGCCAAGCGTCTTAAGCATGTGATAATGGCTATGGATCGCTGCTATAAATGTTTTTTTGTATAAGTAAGGTACGCCAAACTCCTCTGCTGTTTCCTTAATAATGGGCGCGATTTTCCGGTAATGCACATGACATATATTCGGAAATAAATGATGTTCTACCTGGTAGTTTAATCCCCCGATACACCATGACAATATTCTGCTGTTCAAAGCATAATTGCTGGTCGTTGCCATTTGGTGAATGAGGCGCTCCGATTCGATTTCACCTTCCTCGTTTGGTAAGGGAAATTCTGTATCCGGCATCACGTGAGCTGTCTGGAAAACAAGTGACATGCTCAATCCGGTAACAAAATGGCTGCTTAAAAATGCCAGGAAAACGATCCAGAATGGAAAGGATGTCATGGCTAAGGGCAGTATAAGTGCATAAGTATAATATACCAGTTTCCAAGCAATGATCTTCACCAGGTGTTTGTTATATTCTTTTCTATCCCCGATCAAACCCATCTTATAGTACCTGTTCAGGCGCACGAAGTCCTTCGAGGTAATCCATGAAATAGTAGACAGACAGTAAAAAAACCAAGTATATAAATGCTGATAATGATGCAGCCTGTTTTTAGGTGCATGGGGTGAAAACCGTAAAAAGAAAGGGGTATTTATGTCGTCATCATGCGCATCAATGTTTGTATAGCTATGATGAAGCACGTTATGCTGCACTTTCCATACAGCATCATAGGCTCCGATCATATTCATTGTATACCCAAGGTATTTATTCACCTTAGCGTTTTTAGAATACGATCCGTGTATGGCATCGTGCATAACGCCCATACCAATTCCAGCAGTGCCCAAACCGCTCAGGATATAAAGCCCGAACAATAAAGGAACACTTGTCACGATTCCGGATATGATTATTACAAGCGGAACAAAGAAGATACTGAGCATTACTATGCTTTTGAAGATCATTGCCCTGTTTGCAAACCGAGAAAT
>CAYGOW010000356.1:0-4265 GCA_964351425.1 uncultured Roseivirgaceae bacterium | reverse complement strand
ATCCCCGTGCATCGTATTCTGCCATCTTCGGATACCATTGCGACATGGAATATTCAATTCCTTCGGCGTTATCCCGTCCGGAACGACGAATTTGTAATGGTACCTGCGCCTCAAAAGTCATGGTGAATTTGCTTTTCTCACCGGGCAGGATAGGTTCATTTAACCATACCTCGAGAATGGTTCCAGCCACTTTATGACTCACATCATTGCCATCCTGTTTCAGGGAAAGGATATGTTGGTAGCCAATTTCATCGGCAGACAATTGCGAGATTCGGCTTCCTACCCGTCGATCAGGGTCTGCAATGGTTAATGACCGAATATCCATCATGCTGCCAGGCTGGAAAGCATTGAAATATAAATGGTAAAAAACCCGGTCCAGTGTATCCGGAGAATTATTGTAATAAGTCAGCTCTTGTTCGCCGTTAAACCGGTTCGTGGAAACGTCCATGGAAATCTCCATGTCATACTCCACGCGTTGTTGCCAGTAAGGCTGCGGATTCTGGGCGTTTGCAATAATTGTCGTGCCTCCAATTAGACACAAAATGATCAGTAATTTATTCATAGGTATTAAATTAGCATTGGACCCGGCTATTCATCCAGGTCGTTTAACGTGTTTTCAAGTTCTTCTTCTGTTGTTCGTAACCTCTCCTGGCATTGTTTAATGAGCCCGGCAGCTATTTTAACTTTCTCAGTGAGCTCGTCAATGTCCAGGGTGCCACTTTCAATTTGTTCCAAAATGGCCTCAATCTCTTCGACGGACTTTTTGTAATTAAATTTATTCTCTTTCGTCATTTCTCATTGCTTCGGTAACAGTACTGTTTATTTGGCCCTCGCTGGTAATGGTTTCCAATTGATCGCCTTGTGCAGGAATGGCTGTGCCAATCGCCTTTCCATTTAACCGGGTAATGGTATACCCTCTTCTTAAAATTCGATCAGGATCAAGCAGGGAAAGGGACTTCCTGGCAAGCGCCAGGCGCTCTTTTTCATTGGCCATTCGCTTTAAGGCCGCGTGCCGGAGTCCTGCCTTCACTTTATCTGATTCCCGGTAGGCACTGGCGATTCGTTGCCTCGCCAGATTTTCCAGACGGTGTCCGGACGTTCGAAGTCGTTGTATTTCCATCGAAACCCGGTTGTTTGCCAACTGGCTGATGGAGGAATATGTGGTTAGAAGACGCTCCTCAAATGACCTTATTCCACTTACCAGAAATTCGGCCGCAGCCGTCGGGGTTTTTACACGGGTATGAGCGACCAGATCAAGAATTGTTTCATCCCGATCATGCCCGATCCCGGTTATGACAGGTATTGGAAACTGCGCGACATGCGCGGCAAGTTCGTACTGGTCAAAACAGTCCAGGTCAATCTGTGACCCGCCTCCGCGAATGATTACTACCAGGTCATAGGATTCAATTACATCATTAATTTGATGCAAGGACGAGATAATGGAAGAGACCGCCGAGTCTCCCTGCATGGTGGATTTGTACAGGTGGGTATGAAACCTGTATCCAAACGCATTGTGCGACAGTTGATCCATGAAGTCCCCGTAGCCAGCGGCGGTCGGTGAACTTATCACAGCTACGCGTTGCGGAACCAATGGAAGCACCTGGCTTTTATTCATTTCAAAGACACCATCTTGCTTAAGACGTTCAATGATTTCCTGTCGCCGCCTTGCTCGTTCACCGAGCGTGAAGCTGGCGTCAATATCTTTAATATTGAGGCTGATGCCATATAATTCATGAAAAGTTACGGTGACCTGACATAGCACATTGATTCCGGAGCGGAGAGATTCTCCCGTTATGGATTCAAAGCGCGAGGCAATTGCCCGGTAGGAATATGCCCATATGTTTGCACGAATTTTGGCAATTACTTTGTCATCAGATTTTTCCACTAAATCCAGGTAGCAGTGTCCATTCTGTGCTTCACGCATTTCACCAATCTCCGCAATCACCCAGTAAGCAGGCTGCAGGTTTTTATCAAGGGTATCCCTGATCAGACGGTTAAGCTCGAACAGACGTAATTGATCCATAGATTAGGATCAAAAATATCCAATCTCCGGCTCTTCTTTAAAGGACTTTGGAAGAATTATAGGAACGGTCGAAAGATTTGTTAATCGATATCCCGAAGTGTTTCCAGTAAGCCTGCGGATTCACCGCGGGGGCGAACAATCAACAGGGGGAATTCCATGCGGGACCCTACCAGTTTTTCAGCCATACTGCCAAGCAGGAGGGATGCCGCAGCACTACGTCCTTTGGCGCCAATGACAATGCCGTCTGGCTTGATCTCATTCGCCAGATCGTAAATATCACTGGCGAGATTGTCATTGATGTCGAGTGAAAATACTTTCTTCAATTCAATGCCATGGGTATTGATCTTTGCCAGGAATTTATCCAGGTCCTTTTCCGCATTGGTCCGCATGATTTGCGCGAAGTCCTCGTAGGATTTTCCTGTATAATGATAGCCGGCGGGTACACTGTACACATTCTGCACAAAGATATCCACCTCCTGGTTCCGTTGTTCGGCCAGTTTAGCTACTGTTTCAAGCGCAAGTTTCGAGTACTTGGAGAAATCTACCGGGACGAGCACCTTTCGAACGCGTGGCTCAGAACCTTCTGGTATGATCAGCAGGTTGCAAGTCGCCCTGCGAGCCAGTCGCTGTGCCAGCACACCGGTTCCTGGAATATTTTTCTTCTGACCAATGATGATGAGATCCGTTTCGCCTTTTATGGCCAGATCAAGAAGCGTGGCCACACTGCCTGATTTAACCATGTACTCCTTCTTAACTGTTTTCGGTGCGTCGAAGGACTTGTTTACTTTTTCTTTTATCAGCTCTTTTCGTTCCTTCACCGCATGCGCCATCAATTCAGGAAACTCTTTCTTTACGTCTGCCGGAATTTGCTGCTCCCGGATCATACTCAAAAACTGTACTTTTTCTACGGTACCCCGGCGGGCGATAAATCCTGCAAACTGAATCAGGGTATCGTCCATGTCAGACATATCAAGACCTACCAGAACGTGTTTAATGGGATGCAGTTTCATAAATCGCTAATTTTCCTGCAAAAATAACTCTTCTGATTGATTTCTTCAGCAATGTTTGCGAGAAATCCGGCCGTAAAGCGATGATTTTCAATCTCCTTCTTCGAGGATGTCAGCGATCATTTCAATTTGTTCCTTGCTGTGCGTCGGAAAATTGGCAATGCGCAGATGATGCTCTTTGTGTTTGCCGTACCCTTTACCAACGATAAACCCTTTGCTTTCCAGTTTTTTGATTAATGATTCATTCGTGCCGTTCGTACAGGCGGCTACCACGACGGTACGCGATCGATGCAACGGGTCTTCGACGAAATGACTGAGCTGGCTGTTTTTTTCAATTGCCTGGTGTAGTACAGCCGCTTTGTAGGCAGTTTCTCTCCTAATTTGGTCTATACCCTTGGTATTCATGTCTTCAGCTACCTTGCCAAGGAGATAGATACCCATAACATTCGGGGTTTCCGGGGTTTGGAAAACATGGGCCTTGCTGAGAAGGGAGGAAACTGAATGATACGTGCCCGCGTATATTCCATCCTGTTCGAGTGCCATGGCCTTCGTCAGGCACCGTTCATTCAACAGCCATATGCCAAGTCCTGCAGGAAGTCCGAAGCATTTCTGAACAGAGAAGTACGCCATATCTATTTGAGCAAAATCAAGGTTGACATCCGGTGTGGAAGAAACGATGTCCACGGAAATTAATTTATCCGGAAAGGCCTGGCGTACCGCGTATATGTCCTCCAGAGGTTGCATAGCACCTGTACTGGTCTCATTGTGTGTAAAGCATATCATTTCAGTCGTTTCCGGAATAAGTAGCTTATTCACATCGACCACCTTACCATCGGAAACTTCCGCCGTGAGTACATTTTTACCCAGGTCATGAGAAATTTCTGAAAATCGTCGGGAGAATGCGCCATTGACAAGATGATAGGATTCATAGCGCACCAGACTTTGAATGGACCTTTCCCATACCTCGGTGGCAGAGGAGGTGAAGAATACCTGATACCCTTCCGGTAATTGCAGCAATTGCCTTAACTGGGTAGCTGTATGCCTGTATATCTCCTGAAATTGCTTGCTTCGATGGGAAATGCTCCCGATTTTTTCCCGCAGGGCGGTTTTCAGGTGTTCCTCTGCGGTGAAATACAATTCCGATGGACCAGGTGTCATGAAGAATTTTCTCATAGGTCAAAAATAGCTAACGAAATTTATATGCGGGTAACATTGTTCTGCATATTGATAAATCT
>CAYGOW010000355.1:0-4275 GCA_964351425.1 uncultured Roseivirgaceae bacterium | reverse complement strand
ATGGTGACCACTGCCTCTATGGATTTAATTTGACCGGCAGCCATGAGCACCGCGGCGCCGCCAAGCGAATGGCCAATCAAAATGGATGGCGCCTTGTAGGATTCTTTTAGAAAATTTGAGGCCGCCACCAGGTCATTAATATTGGTCGAAAATGTGGTGTCGCCAAAGTCACCTTCACTTTCGCCCAGTCCGGTAAAGTCAAACCGCATGACTCCAATGTTATGCTGGATAAGCGCCCGGCTTATATTAATAACGGCCTGGAGATCCTTGGAGCATGTAAAGCAATGAGCGAAAATGGCAAATATTGCGGGTTTACCCTGTGGGGGTAATTGAATACGGGCGCTTAACTTATCGCCGTTTTCGTTTTGAAAAGTGACTTTTTTGGAATTCATAGTGAATGCTTTATGCTATTTAATGAAGATAAAAAGGATGTAATGTCTTGCCCATTACTAACACGTTTTTTTCTCGAATATTTTCAATATTTACTATAACGTGTATAATAGTGGTAATTTCTTAGTTCTATGGCCGATTTAACATCGGACACTTCTGTTTATTCATCCATATTCGATTCCAATGCCGATGGGGTGGTCTTGCTTTCGCAGGATCAAAACATTTTATACTGGAATCCCAGAATGGAGGCAATATTTGGCGTTCATGCCGGGCTTGCTGTCGGTAAGCAAGTAGGTGATGTCCTGTCTTTTAAAGAAAAATCCTCCTTTAATGAAAAAATAAGCGATTCTTTGCTGAAAAAGGATTCTGCCAGTGACATTCTTTTTACGAAAAGTGTGAAGTCCGCGGAGAAATGCGCTATTAGTTTTTCTCCTATCATTAGTACTGATCCAACATCAAATCACTGCCTTCTGATCGTTCGGCCCGTTATTTCCAGGGAGAGATCATCAGGTATGAAGGAACTCATCAGGCAATCTCCTCTGGCCATGTCATTGTACACAAATGATGGCCATGTTGCCTACATGAATAAAGCGTTCGCAGAATTGTGGGATGTACCTTTTTCCGCTACTGAGAATAAAAATAACGCCTATAATATTTTCGAGGATGAACAGCTAAATGAGGGCGAGGTTAGTGTCATGATCCGGAAGGCATTTCAGGGTTCTATTGTTGAATTACCTGTTTTCCCGTATGATTCGTCAAGTAATTTACCGAAGAATGAAGCGAAAAACGGCTTGACTCACTACCTGAATGGCTATTTATTTCCCATGGGACATGGTCAGCATGAGGATGGTTCGGTCCTGCTTATTCTACAAGTCCTTGAAAATCAAGATGAGCCAACGTCTCCGGCTGTTCATGTAAACGAGCATAAGTTGAAGGCATTGGCACTTGGGGTCCCAGGTGTGATTTATGAATATCATATACCCTTTGACGATCACCCTCCGCATTTTAACTACGTTAGTTTACAAATAAGAAACATATTTGGCATTACCCAGGAGGAGGTCACGCAAGATGCCAATGCTATTTTTGATCTGGTCCACCCAGCTGACCGCAAGGACTTATTTGCCACGCTAAACAAGACTGACCAGGTGGATCAGTATTGGGTTTGGTCGGGACGATTTATAATTGACGGCAAGGTCAAATGGATTGAGGCCAAGTCAAGTCCCGGAATTATTACCACTGATCGTATTATTCGCTATGGCCTCATGATGGATATCACCGCCCGGAAATCCATTGAAGATGCACATCAGCGAACGGAGGAAAGGTTGCGTGTGGCGCTGGAAGCGGCTGATCTTGGTTTTTGGGAATGGGATGTTGTTGAATCCCGAAAAATATTCAATGCATCCTGGGCGATACGGTTTGGCTATTCTGAAGACGAGGCCGAAGCATATTTTGACAACTGGGAAGCACTGATCCATCCAAAGGATTTATCGGGGGTAAAAAAGAAACTGAACCGCTATCTCAAGAAGAAAACAGATCTGTATGAAGCAGAATATCGCTTCAAAATGGCCGATGGTTCCTATCGGTGGGTACACGACAGGGGAAGTGGAATAGCCATGGATCAAGAGGGCAGCATTATCCGTGCAACAGGCACATTTGTGGATATTCATGAAAAGAAGATTAGTGAACATCACATTCAGCGACAGGAACAGTTATTCTCCCATTTATTTACCAATGCCCCGGTTGGGATAGTATTCCTGGACGAAAATATGGTCGTCCGCCAGATTAACCCCGGATTCACCGATTTATTTGGCTATGAGGAAGCAGACCTTGTAGATAATAAGCTCGATATAAAGATTGTGCCGGAAGATTTATTGGAAGAGTCCGAACTGATCAACCAATCGACGCAAAAAGGGAGGTCTCAAAAGCTTGAAACCTACAGGCTGAATAAAGACAATGAGCCTATCCCTGTAATTATATACAGTATACCAGTGAGGTACCAAAGCCAGACGATAGGGATTTACGGATTGTACGTAGACATCACCGACCGGGTAAAAGTGGAGAAGGAGCTGGAGGTTCGAAATCTTGAGCTGGATAATTTTGTTTATAAGGTATCCCATGATCTTCGGGCACCATTGTCATCGATTATGGGATTGGTGAGACTGGTGAACCAGGAAAAAGGGAGTGATTCGGTGTACGATTATATTGATATGATAGAGAACCGGATCAAGCAACTGGATCATTTTATCAGCGATATACTCAGCCACTCGAAAAATCTAAAGCTTGATGTCAGGTACAGTAAAATAGACTTTAGAGAAATAATTGAAGATTGTTTCAATAGCATTAGTTATCTCCCTCAGACCAGTAAAATAAAAAAGACGATTACCATTGAAGGCGGAGATTTCTACAGTGATCAATGGCGTATTAGTGAAATATTGCGAAACCTGATTTCCAATGCGGTAAAATACTATAGTCCACGAAGAGACGAACCATTTATTGAGATTGACATCGTGATCGATACGACCTACTCATCCATATATTTTGCCGACAACGGCATGGGCATAACAGAAGATCGTTTACCTAAGGTGTTTGAAATGTTTTACAGGGCTACCGAACTTGGCGAGGGTTCTGGTATTGGCCTGTATATCGTTAAAAACGCAATTGAACGATTGGGGGGCGTGATCCGTGTTAAAAGCGAAGCGAATAAAGGCACCAGTTTTGAAATCACATTACCTAATGCGATACGCGAGCTGGATGAGGCAAATACGGCCTAGAAACCGTAATATTGCATCATGAATGTAATTGCCGTAACGCAGAAATCACAAATCCGCGAATTTATACATTTACCGATCCGTCTATACAAGGATTTCCCGGCCTGGATCCGTCCACTTGACAAGGATATTGAGCAGGTTTTTGACCCCAAAAAGAACAAGACCTTTCGAAATGGGGAAGCGGAACGATGGATTTTGCAGGATAATAATGGAACGACTATTGGCCGTATCGCGGCTTTCATCAATAAGAAAACAGTTAATAAAAGCAACGATCAGCCAACCGGGGGACTGGGTTTTTTTGAATGCATTAATGATCAGGATGCCGCGTTTCTCTTATTTGATACCGCCCGTCAGTGGCTGGAGAAGAAAGGAATGGAGGCCATGGATGGACCAATTAATTTTGGAGAACGGGACAAATGGTGGGGCTTACTGGTCGACGGATTTGAGATAGAACCAAACTATTGCTGCAATTACAACCCCCCCTACTATCGCGATCTTTTTGAAGCGTACGGCTTTCAAATATATTTCAAGCAATTCACCTTTGGAAGGAATGTACGGGACCCATTTCATCCGCGTTTGCACGAGAAGGCTGATAAAGCCATGAAGGACCCGGGCTATTCTTTTCGTCATATGGATTTGAAAAACCTGGATAAGTACACCGAAGACTTCAGGGTCGTGTATAACAAAGCCTGGGCAGGCCACGGCGGCGTGGCTAAAATGTCGTCCCTTCAGGCCAAAAACATTATGAACCAAATGAACCCAATAATTGATGAGAAAATCATCTGGTTTGGGTACTATCATGATGAACCTGTAGCTTTTTACATCAATTTGCCCGAGGTAAATCAAATATTCAAGCATGTGAATGGAAAGCTGGACCTTATAGGAAAACTGAAGTTTCTCTATCACAAGAAAAGAAGGACCTGCAAGAAGATGCTCGGACTTGTTTTTGGGGTTACCCCGGAGCACCAACGCAAAGGCCTTGAAGGAGCACTGGTAATGGCAACCGCCGAGATGGTTCAGGTAAAATATCAACAGTATGATACCATGGAGATGAACTGGATTGGGGATTTCAACCCCAAGATGATTCGTGTTGTCGAACAAGTAGGTGGGGATATTG
>CAYGOW010000354.1:0-4279 GCA_964351425.1 uncultured Roseivirgaceae bacterium | reverse complement strand
ATTCTTTTTCCTCCTTTGTAGCCCGGATAACTTCCTGTGGTACCAGTGTGGGAGACCCCTTACTACTTAAAAAGGTATTCACACCAACGATCGGGTATTCACCGGAATGCTTCAGTGTCTCATAATGCAGGCTTTCTTCCTGTATCCGGCTACGCTGATACATGGTTTCCATCGCTCCTAATACACCGCCGCGCTCTGTGATTCGGTCAAATTCCAGCAGCACAGCTTCTTCAACCAGCTCCGTCAATTCCTCAATGATGAAAGATCCCTGAATTGGATTTTCATTCTTGGCCAAACCCAACTCCTTGTTAATGATAAGCTGTATAGCCATGGCCCGGCGAACAGACTCCTCAGTGGGCGTAGTGATCGCCTCATCATAGGCATTGGTATGAAGCGAATTACAATTATCGTAGATCGCATACAGGGCCTGAAGCGTTGTCCGTATATCATTGAAATCAATCTCCTGCGCGTGTAACGAGCGTCCGGATGTCTGAATATGGTACTTGAGCATCTGAGACCTTGCATTCGCCCCGTACTTATCCCGCATCGCCTTTGCCCATATTCTGCGGGCTACCCGGCCAATAACCGAATATTCAGGATCAATACCATTGGAAAAGAAGAAGGAAAGGTTCGGGCCGAATTTATCAATATCCATTCCCCGGCTAAGGTAGTATTCGACATACGTAAAGCCATTGGCCAAGGTAAAGGCAAGCTGCGTAATCGGGTTAGCACCTGCCTCGGCAATATGATATCCGGATATGGAAACCGAATAGAAATTTCGGATTTGATTTTCGATGAAATATTCCTGTACATCACCCATCAGGCGAAGCGCAAATTCTGTTGAGAAGATACAGGTATTTTGGGCCTGGTCCTCTTTGAGAATATCTGCCTGTACGGTACCTCTTACAGAGGACATGGTGCGCGCTTTAATTTCCTGATATACTTCTTTGTCAAGTACCTGGTCACCGGTTACTCCAAGGAGCATCAGTCCTAACCCATCGTTTCCGTCAGGAAGCTTACCCTGGTACTGAGGACGTTGCTTTCCTTTGTACAGTTTCTCTATTTTGGCTTCTACTTCTTTTTCAAGCCCATTTTCCCGTATATATTTTTCACATTGCTGGTCAATGGCCGCATTCATAAAAAATGCCAGCAACATGGGGGCCGGCCCATTGATGGTCATGGATACTGAGGTGGCAGGATCTGCCAAATCAAATCCGGAATACAATTTTTTAGCATCATCAAGGCAGCAGATGGAAACCCCCGAATTACCGATCTTTCCATAAATATCCGGGCGATAATCCGGATCATGACCATATAAGGTGACACTATCAAATGCGGTAGACAAGCGCTTTGCCGGCATGTCCAGGCTCACGTAATGAAACCTCCGGTTGGTCCGTTCTGGTCCACCCTCCCCGGCAAACATCCGTGTAGGATCTTCTCCTTCCCGTTTAAAAGGGTAAATACCTGCGGTATATGGAAATTCTCCGGGCACATTTTCCTGTAACATCCATCGGAGCAGGTCACCCCAGGCCGAGTAGGATGGCAAACAGACTTTAGGTATCTGCAAATGGGAAAGTGATTCGGTGTGAGTCTGAATCTTTATTTCCTTATTGCGAACATGGAATGAAAACTCCCCGCTGGAATATTTTGCTTTTTTTTCCGGAAACTCTTCAATCAATTTCAGATTTCTTGGATCAAAATCCAGCAGCATGGCTTCGTACTGTTGCTCCAGCCTTTCTTTAATATCCTCATGCCGGTCATCGAGTCCGTCGATTGTTAATTGCAACCCATATAATTTTTGAGCCAATTCTGCCTGGGTGGATACCCATTCATCATACGAGCGGTTGTTCTCTGCTATTTCGCTCAGATAACGTGTCCGTTTAGGAGGAATAATAAAAATCTTTTCCGACATCTCATCGGTCACCTGGAAGGTAGATTGGAGATTCGCCGCTGTCTTATCAACAATGACATCCATGAGCTTCAGATACAACTGATTCATGCCCGGGTCATTGAATTGCGAAGCGATGGTCCCGTATACCGGAATTTCATCGTCGGGCGTCTCCCAAAGGTTATGATTTCGCTTGTACTGCTTCTTTACATCGCGCAAGGCATCCAGCGCACCACGTTTGTCAAATTTATTGATGGCAATAACATCCGCAAAATCCAGCATATCAATCTTCTCCAGCTGAGTCGCTGCTCCATACTCAGGGGTCATTACGTATAAACTGACGTCCGAATGATCCGTGATCTCGGTATCGGACTGACCTATTCCGGATGTTTCCAAAATAATCATGTCGTATTGGGCTGCTTTAAGCACCTGTATGGCCTCCCGTACGTGCTTAGATAAAGCGAGGTTGGATTGTCGGGTAGCCAGGGAGCGCATGTAAACCCTGTCATCACGAATGGCATTCATTCGTATGCGATCACCCAATAAAGCGCCGCCGGTCTTTCGTTTAGAAGGATCTACAGATATAATTGCTAACGTCTTATCAGGAAAATCAGCCAGAAACCGCCTGACGAGTTCGTCTACAAGTGACGATTTTCCCGCGCCTCCGGTTCCGGTAATCCCGAGTACAGGCGTTTTAACTGATTCCGCGAGCTTATGCACTTTGTCAAGATCACCGGTAAACTTTTCCGGAAAATTTTCAGCGGCCGATATGATATGGGCAATTGATTGAGGGTCTTTGCTGGCCAGGTGGTCCACCTCACCATTGAGGCTGGCGCCTGTCGGGAAGTCACACATTTTAATCATGTCATTGATCATCCCCTGAAGGCCCATGGATCGTCCGTCATCCGGAGAATAGATCCTGGCAATGCCATAATCATGCAATTCCTTAATTTCATCCGGAAGGATCACTCCTCCACCTCCTCCGAATATCTTAATATGAGAGGCTCCCTTTTCATTGAGGAGGTCATGCATGTACTTGAAGTATTCCATATGCCCTCCCTGGTAGCTGGTCATCGCAATGGCCTGGGCATCTTCCTGAATCGCTGTATTTACCACCTCCTCGACGCTGCGGTCATGCCCAAGGTGGATCACCTCACACCCTGTGGCCTGGATAATCCGGCGCATGATGTTAATTGCCGCATCATGTCCGTCAAATAAACTCGCGGCAGTGACAATTCTGATTTTATTCTTTGGTGTGTAGGGAGCTTCCTGTTTCATAGATCGCGTTTCAAAATCAGGCCAAATTTACCGTTTTTTACCTGATTTTACTAACGACCATTAGGGTAGAAATCAATAGCCCAACAAGTACTTTATTCGGGCAAAAGAAGCCTGGTTCTTCTGGGTATAAATATTGTTCTGGAGTGTTTTCTTCTCCCGTTCAGTCAGGCGCCAGCTAAGCGATGCGCGTTGCTGATTCTCCAGGCGCAAACTGTCCTGAAATGAAAGTTGTTCTTTTTCGTACTCACTTGGGATATACTCAAAATCCACCCGGTCAACCGGAACCTTTAGCCAGCTGTCAATGAACCGAAGCTGTGTGTCATTAGTAATGTCCTGCATGGCTTCAAAATTCTGATAAATACTACTGATCGGCAATGTGATACGCTCTACCAGGGAGAGGGAATTTTCAGCAGTAATTCGGGCGTTTTTCTCCGAATCACGGATGGAGATAATAACAACACCGGACGTATGCTGCGAGATCCAGTCCCTGAAAGAATAAATAAATCGTGTGGCGTCCGAAATTCCAAAATTATCGCTTACACCGGCATCCATAATAGCCATAGGCGGTTCGCTTGGCAAAGTGACATTTGGTGTAATATAGGGAAATGTAGCATTCATCCGAAGGGCACTTAAAAATCGTAAATCATTGCTCCCTAGTTTATCATAATATCTCAGGAATTCTACGCCATTAACTTTTTCGCCCGGGTATTTTCCTTCAGGCTGGTTGATCATGTAGGAGATCTTCTGAGGAGAAATGTATAGTCTGCGTCCATCATTGACGATGGTCGGAGCCAATATCATCATTGGAATTTCACCGGCAATTTCCGGATCGCGATACGCACTCAGCGGTTTATCAAATACTTTATTTGTATTTTCATTCAATTGTTGTTCGAATGAATACCCCCGGTCCATATCATAGGCAATGCCGTTGTAATGAAATTTGCGCACGTTGGAGAATATATCGTTCATTAAAAAGCTGAAAATAACGGCGTTGAGATTCTCCCGGCCCAACAATTTTCCATATAATGGATCCTGTACATTTTCAATTTTTCCCCTCTTAGATTGTAGGTACAATTCACGGTAAAATGCCGCCCCAATTAATCCGCCGGAAGC